>JAICXK010000014.1 GCA_025980435.1 Bryobacteraceae bacterium | reverse complement strand
CACGCGCCGCAGAGGCCCATACCGCAGCCGAATTTCGAGCCTGTTAGTTGAAGGACGTCGCGAAGATACCAGAGCAGCGGCATCTCGGGATCGCCTTGGTAAGTTTTAGCAGTTCCATTCACTTTCAGCCGGATCATGAGCGCTCCTGTGTAGGTAGTGTAGCGCCGGGATTCTTTGAGCGGGTCCAGGGGGACCCGCGCGGACCAGGGGTCCGCCCCACAAATCTCAATGCGGGTCGTGCATGCCCAACCCCTATGCGGCTTTTTGGGCGGCGATGATGCGCTGCGGGCCGACGGAAACCGAATATTCGGGCGTCTGGAGGTTCAGGTTCAGCAAAACACGATGGTCCACCTCGGCTTCCGCGCGCAAGACGTTCCATTTGTGCAGTTCCTGCTTACGTTTTTCGGCGGCTTGGCGGCGGGCGTGCTCTTCCGCTTGTTGGCGCGCGCGGTTCTGTCGGAATTCCGCTTGCTGACGCGCGCGGTTCTGTTGGAGTTGCTGCGATTCAAAGCCAATTTCGATTTTGCGCTTTTCGGCTCTAAGCTTTAGCAGATCGTTCAGGGATTTATGGAAGGCACGCTCATGCGTGGTCTGATAGCGGAGATAGAGCGCGAGCTGCTTTTGATCGACAGAATCGCCCTGGAAGCAGGTGTTCTGAAGCAGCAGGGCGCGAGTGCGCAGCCACCAGGACTGGGCCATTTGTGCGACGAGCAGAGTTTCGGTGGGCGTAGAGGGCTGGTGCTCTTGGCCGAGTTGCTGAATGAGTTGATCGAATTCGCGCGCGTTTTCCCAGCCTAGGACCCGGAATGCGCCGGTGAAGCCGTGACGGAAGTTGTTTTGGGAGGACGCGGCTTTACCGGTCTCGGATTTAGGGCCGGTAGAGTTTTGAGAATTCTTTTGATTCGCCGCGATCTGGGCTTGAGTTGACATAGTTTCTCCGCTCGAAGAATAGAATTCGCGTTCGTGAATCCGCGGAATTTCAGGCGCAATCTGTTGAACCGGTTCGGGAAAAAACTTTTGTGACGTTTGTGACGCTGTTTTTCTTGAGGGCCGAAGCGGAGGAATTCCGGAAGGGAATAAGAATTCGTTACGGCTCCAAGCCAACTCGGCGTTCAAGCTGCTCGAATCGTGGATCCTGCCTCAACGGGTCTAGATTAGGATCCGTTTTAAGATACGTCATCCCACTGTCGTGTTGCTCATAGGCTTTCTCAAGCCATTCGAAGGCCCGATCTTTTTGTCCTAGCGCAGCGTAGATGAAACCTATTTCGTACGAGCCCACCTGTTGCTTCAGGGCACGCAACTGGAGCTCACGAATTATATTTTGTGCCTGGCCTGCCTTTCCGGAAATCGCGTAGACGTGCCCGAGGTGGCCGCGTATTGCCGCACTGTCGCCGAGTTGCTCCAGATTGGCAATCGCCTCGTCATACATTCCTTTCTGCTCCAACGCGAGCGCCACCCAAAAAGATGGCTTACCGGCGGCCCCTTTTCGCGCCTCTTCGATGGCCTGATCATACTCGCGTGACATGTAGTGGGTAAATGCGCCCCAATCGAGCGCCTTTGATGAAAGTGGGTCAATTTCGATAGCGCGCTGAGCTTCTGACAAGCCGTCTTCTTTTCGCCCGACCTGCATTAGGTACCAACTGTATGGTGCGTGAGCGTAGTTGGGGTTGAGTTCCACTGCTCGTTTGAGCTCTCGTTCGGCGTCGGGCCAATCCCAGTTCAGCCGTACAAGAGCGAATGCAAGCTCCGCATGAGCTTCTCCCAGACCATCGTCAATCCGAAGCGCTTTCTCGGCTTCCTCCTTGGCTTTTGCGAACGCTTCGCGTACCGGCCAGCGCCGCCAGGCGCCGAGCGCATTGTATCTGACCGCCAGCCGAAAATATGCGAGCGCGAAATTCGGATCCTTCGCAATCGCCTGTTGAAAATAGCTTATTGAGCGCTGAGCTATCTGAAATGATCGGGGCTCGCAACAGTCGCCCACCGCATAAATCCCTTTCAAATACAGTTGATAGGCCTCGCTATTTTCTGTGTAGCGTTTCTTCAAACGTTGCTGCTCATCGCCCGCGAGCCTCAGCCGGAGCGCATCCGCTACCTGCCGCGCGATGTCTGACTCCAAGCCTTGAAAATCAGTGATATTTCGTTTGTATCGCTCTCCCCAGAGCTCGGAGCCATCTTCGACGTTGACTAAATCGGTTTGAACGATAACCGTGTTTCCGCTTCGAATCAACGTACCTGTTAACAGGGCACTTACGCCTAGTTCTTGCCCAATCTTCTTCGAATTTACCTCCTGGCCTTTAAACTGAAACGCGGTGTTCCGGGCGATGACTTTCAAATTGCGAACTGCTGATAGGAAATTGATGAGCTCTTCGCTGATGCCATCGCTCAGATAATCGACGCCCGGGTCGTGACTGGCGTTGACGAGCGGCAGGATGGCGATGGAAGTGATCGGCTTAGCGGGCGCAAGGCGAAAGCGGGCTACCGCAAAACTGAGTAGCACCATCAGCCCGGCAGCGCCTATCCACATCCAGTTTTGGACCTTCGGCGCGTTCACTTCTTCAGTTCTCGGCGCCTCCACCCCACTCGCCTCACCACCGGGTTGCGCCGGATCGCACCCGAAAATGAACCGGTAGCCGCGCTTCGGCAATGTCTCGATATAGCGCGGCCGCTCGGCCGAATCACCTAAAGCCGCCCTAAGCCGTCGGATGGACGAGTTGATGCCGTGATCAAACTCGACAACGGTGCCATCCGGCCAGAGCCTAGCTTGTAGTTGCTCGCGCGTTACTACTTCCCCTGGCCGGCTTAGCAGCAGCTCCAAAATTCGGATCGCCTGATCGGGCACATGTATCTTATGCCCGTTTTTGCGCAACTCGCCCCGTTCGAAATTTACTTCGAAGTCGCCAAACCGCGCCCCGCGAACACCATTCCCGGTTGGCACTGCTGAAACCTTTTCTGGTGCGCCAATTATCGCATAGCTGCGGCCAGGCCCGCCTGTCATCTTATCCGGGTTGTCGTCATATCCGGGTAACATGCTGCTTCACGTTTGCTTACAACTACTTTTGTTGCGCAAGTTAGCGTGTGAACCGTTATATGAGCCAGATGCCACCGTGAACGCATTGTAAGAATTGCTGTCAATCGGTGATTGTCAGGGCATGTCGTTCGAGTCGATGTGCCACTGGCTTGACAGAAAGCAACTGATCTGCGGGCGAGCTTCCGCTGCGTTCCTGCTCGCTCTACTAAACACAAGCGAGCTTTTCGCTAGCGCCGGTTCCGGCACGCAGGTCACGCTGGCCGACGGATATCCCGTAGTTGAAGTGTTCATCAACAGCCGCGGGCCATTCCGGATGATCGTCGACACGGGCGCAAGCAGATGCTGGCTCAGCCCGCAAACGGCAAGCGAAGCTGGTATTTCCGCCCGGCACGAAATGCTATTGCTAACACTCTTTGGCGAAAAGGCGGTTCGCGCGGGCTTAGCTTCCGTTTTGCTGGGTTCGTCTGAACCGCGGCAATCGGAAGTTCTTATCTACGATGCCCCGGCTGTGCGCCGCGTCAACATTCACGTCGACGGCCTTCTAGGCCAAAGTTTTCTCGCGCAACGGCCATATCTTCTCGACTACCGCGCGCGACGGCTGTGGATTGGTGCTGATGCTACTGAACGGGCTGGGCTGCTCAGCGAAGCCGTAAAAGTGGAGGTGAATCAGGGCCGTGTCGTGCTACCAGTCGAAGTTGGGGAGCTGAAGAAGCTGTTTCATTTAGTTCTGGATAGCGGAACCACCAACATGGTTTTGGAATGCAACGCCGAATGCCCCCCTCTGGCCGGGGAACAGGCCTCCGATCTTGTAACAAATGCGGGTCAGCTCTCGGTTCTTAAAGGAAAAATCCGGAACGTGCGCATCCAGACCATCGCACTGCCGAGCCTCCCGGCCGTTCTGATGCAAAGAGCGCCAACCGCCGGCGAAACCGAGGGTCTGCTTCCGGCTCGAGCTTTCTCGTCAATATATGTAGACGCTGACCACAAGCTAGTTCGCATCGCCCACTGAAGAGGAAAGTCGGTCTGGGGACTGAGCTGTCACCAAACCCTAGACGATATAATCTTTGCAACTCGGAACGGGCCAATCAATCCGGCTGCAAGTGAAGAGAATCGTTACCGGGTGGAGGTTGTAGCTTTCACTGAATAGGAGATTTTCATCATCATGAGAACAAGACTTGTAGTCTCGGCGGCGTTGCTCTTTGCAGCATCGCTTCCTCTGCATTTAGACGCCAGCACATTCGACTTTACCTTCGCAGGATCCGGAGTGAGCGGTGCGATCCAGCTGACTTATGGAGCAGCTACCGATGCAAAGTACTCCCAGGCATTTGAGGTCACGGGAATCAGCGGTACGTTCTCCGATTCGAATAATGGCCTTAATATCGTCAACGCACCGATCGGTTCGCTCCTGGCGGTCAAGCACGACGCGCCGGAGCCCACCAACTTGCTGGCACCGAACGATTTCAGCAGATTTGCCGTAGCAGCGGGCCTGCCTGCGCAGAACAACGGTTTCCTGACCTACGACAACCTCTTCTGGCCCGGCGGCTCGCCGCAAACTGCATCCGATTACCCGGTGCACGGCGGATTTCTCGATATTTACGGACTGATGTTCGATATCGGCGGCGGCAGAGTGGTCGATGTTTGGAGTAACGGCGACTTCAGCGGAACCGGCACAGGTCACATCGATTACGGCGCCGCGGTCGCTACATCAACAACGGCGTTGGATTATGCCGGCGGCGGCGTGTCGATCACTCCCGAGCCCAGCGCGCTTGCGCTGTTCGGCATCGGGCTGGCGGGGATCCTGATCTGGCGGCGGCGCACTGCCGTTCGATCGGTTTGAAGGACCGGGATCTCCACCACAGCCAATCTCAGCCTGCGGATCCCGGCAATCTTCGATACGCTTTATAGCTAAGGAAGGTTGCCGTGATTCGTTCTGTTCTTTTCCTGTGCGCCGCTGTCAGTTTACAGGGGACAACAGCCCTGTTTCAGGATCAACCAGATAGCGCCTGGACAGCGACACACGGTTCAGCCGTTGCCGACGCATCAGTCCGACACAACAACGGTCCATCGCTGCGCTTAGAGGCCGGCAATTCAAGCGATGCCGAAGCCCGGTCCGGCACCGTTCATCTCAACATCGGCCGGACCTATGAACTCAGCGGCTGGGTGCGAACCGAAAAGCTCACGGTCAAGGATACCGGCCGTTCTCCGATCGCATCGGGCGCGGCGCTCACTATGGAATCGATGCCCTTCGATGTGCATTCGGCTTCGGCGGGCGGCACGCGGGACTGGATGCATCTTTCCCTTCGCTTTGTAGCCACGCGCGCGGACGATCACATCCTGCTCACAGCCGGAAAGGGCGGGACACTCGAAGGCAAAGCGTGGTTCAGCGACGTGAGTATCGACGAAGCATCGTCTGCCGGAAGCCGGCCCGCATCGGAGGCAGTGCGCACGTTCGGCCCGGCTTACCGCTACCCCGCCGCCGGATGGATCTATCTGCATATCGAAGGTAAGCCGTACGATCGTGGATACCAGCACGGCTACCTGATGGCGAAGGAGATCCCCGAATATCTGGAGCGCTGCGCTATCGAGCTTGCGGGCAGGTCCGATTCGAAGACCTGGAACCAATTCCGGACGGCTGCGGACGCGCTCTTTCTCAGAGGATTCGACCGCGAAATCCTTGAAGAGATGCGCGGCATTGCCGACGGGGCAAACGCGGCCGGCGCAAAGTTTTTAGGTCGCAAGCTGGACCTTGTCGATGTTGTGCTCGCCAATACTACCGTTGAAATGGGCGAACTCGCATCGGCCATGCCGGTGACGCCAACGGGTCTGGAAGGCGCTCGCTTCGAGTTACCTTCATACGCGGGTAAACGCGACACTGCTCCGGACCACTGCAGCGCCTTCGCGGCGACCGGCCCGGCTACGCGCGACGGCAAGATGGTGATCGGCCACGTCACCTGGTGGCCGCAGACGCTCGCGGAGCAAACGAACGTGATGCTCGATATCAAACCGGAGACCGGCCACCGCATGCTGATTCAGAGTTATCCCGGCGGTATCGAAAGCGGAACGGACTGGTATCAGAACGATGCCGGCATTGTTCTTGCCGAAACGACGATCGGTCAGACGCCGTTTAATGTGCATGGCACGCCGGTTGCCTTCCGCGCGCGCATGGCCATCCAGTATGGAGGCAATATCGATGAGGTGATCAAACAGCTCGGGACGCGCAATAACGGACTCTACACGAACGAATGGATCATAGGCGACGCGAAGACCAATGAGATCGCCATGTACGAGTTGGGCACAAACCATACCAGGCTGTGGCGCAGCTCAAAGGATGAATGGTTCGGCGGCACGCCCGGTTTCTACTGGGGAGACAACAACGCGAAAGATCTGGCTATCAATCTGGAACTGTTGCCCGATCCCAACGGCGAGCCGCAGTATGCTCCTTACGTGCCGGGCGTGCGCGACCTGGCCTGGACCGGTCTGTACGAAAAGTACAAAGGGCAGATTGACGAGCAGTTCGGGTTCAGGGCTTACGACGACGCGCCGCTGGTGTCTTCCAGCACAATGGACGCCAAGGTCATCACGTCCGATATGGCAAATCACATGATGGTTTGGGCGGATTTCGGGCGGCCGAACGAGAGCGTTGCGCCTCCGCGCGAATCGAATCACGGTCTTTTTCCGGGCGGCTATTATCTGTTAACAACGCAGCCTTCCGAAGCTCTCGCGGCGGCAATTGCGGCGAACGAGCGCGCGCGCCTGGAGGCTCCGGAAACGAAACAGGAACATGACAAACCCGCACCCGCTTCGTGGCGCGACAAAACGGACAAGCTCTGGAAGGGCTGGCTTCTGCCTGGATCCGATGCCGATACCTGGTTCGTTGCGGGAAGCGCGGCTTACTACCGGTTGCTGCAATCAACGGATGTGGATCGGGCAATCGAAGCGGAGAAGGTCCGCTACCGGGGCCTGAAACTCTCGCCCGATACGCCAGGGAATCGCTTCCATCTGCAACAGAGCGCAGGCATTCTCTTCCTCGATTCTCTGCGGCGCAAGATGGGCAACGATGCCTTTCTGGCACTCATGAATCGCTACTTCAAAGCGAACACGACCAAGGTAGTAACAGCGCAGTCGTTCCTCAATATGGCAAATGTGAGGTACAAAGTTCCGGACGTGGGGAGTGGCGCGGCGTATCTTCCAAGCGACATCAACCGGAGGCTCTCACCGGCCGCAATCGTGTACGGAACCGTGCGCGAAGCCGGAACGAACCGGTATGTAGCGGAGCAAGTGCAAGCCGGCTTCCGTGAGCATTGGCAGAGGGAGATGCCAATCTACAAGGATTTCGAGGTTCCGGAGTCTGTCCTTGCTCACGAAGACATCATCTTTATTGGCCGCCCGGAAAGCAATTCGGCCCTTGCGCCGTGGAGCGAGAAGATCGGGCTGGATTATCCAGGCGCAGTGTTCAAGGTAGATGGCAAAAGCTACGCCTCCGAACGAAGCGCGATGGTGTATGCCGCAAAGAATCCGCTGGATGGCAGCCACATGGTAGTAGTGTACGCGGGGAATTCGCCGCTCGAAACTGCCCGCGCCAGCGAAACGCTACACCACATAAGCGATAGCTTCGCAGGAACGCATTGGAGCGGCCAGGGAGTTGCTGTGGTTCTGAAGGATGGGCAGCGGAGCGGGGCCGGAGATTAGGGCCAATAACAGGCGAAAGCGCCTGTCCCACACTAAAGACCCGCGCCGCTCTGCTGTAGCAGTTTCGCTACCAGCCCCGTCCAGCCGGTCTGGTGGCTGGCCCCCAGGCCTTTGCCTGTGTCGCCGTGGAAATATTCGTAAAACAGCGCGTAACAGCGGAACTGCGGGTCCTCCTGGAACAGACGATTGCCCGCATAGACCGGCCGCCGGCCGTCTTTGTCCGGGAGGAACAAGGCGGAAAGACACCGCGAGAGCAGGCGCGCAGCCTGCCGCAGGCTAACGCGTTGGCCCGATCCGGTAGGAAACTCCAGCGTGAACGACTCGCCGTAGTAATGATCCAGCCGCTGCAGCGCCTCCATCAGCAGGAAGTTCATCGGAAACCATACCGGGCCGCGCCAGTTTGAATTTCCGCCGAAGGTTCCTGTCTCTGATTCACCGGGCTCGTAACCCACTTTGAGTGTCGTTCCATCAATGTGCAAGACAAACGGGTGGTCCTTATGGTAACGGGACACGGAGCGGATTCCGAAGGGCGATAGAAATTCGCTTTCATCGAAGATGCGCTGCAGCATCCTCTCCAAGCGAGCCCGGTTAACAACGGAGAGAAGCCGCCGCTGCTCAATTCCGCCGTGGGTCATGGATGCCAGCCCTTCTGTCAAGTCGTGCCGGTTGTCGATGAACCATTGCATTCGCTTCTTAAAGCCCGGGTGCCGGTCTACAACGTGCGGCTCCAGTGTGTCGGCGGCAAAAATCGGCACTATGCCGACCACGGAACGAATTCGCATCAGGATGTGGTCGCCATCGGCTACATGCAGGCTGTCGTAATAGAATCCGTCTTCTTCGTCCCACAAGCCGGAGCCTTCATGATGATTAATGGCATCCGCGATGTACAGGAAGTGCTCAAAGAATTTGCTCGCAATATCTTCGTAAGTGGGGTCCACCGTTGCAAGCTGAAGCGCGATCTTCAGCATGTTCAGGCAATACATCGCCATCCAACTGGTACCGTCTGACTGTTCGAGAAGCCAGCCTCTGGGGAGTACCGCGTTCCGATCGAAAAGCCCGACGTTATCGAGTCCCAGGAACCCGCCTTCAAAGATATTCGCGCCCTCTGAGTCCTTCTGGTTCACCCACCAGGTGAAGTTCATCAACAGCTTGTGAAAGACACTTTCCAGAAAGACGTGATCCGGTTTCCCCTTTATGCGTTCATCGATTTTGAAAACGCGCCACGCCGACCAGGCATGGACTGGGGGATTCACGTCGCTGAATGCCCATTCGTAGGCCGGGATTTGCCCGTTCGGGTGCATGTACCATTCGCGCAGGAAGAGAGAGAGTTGGCTCTTCGCGAAGCCTGGATCCGCCGGCGCAATAGCAACCATGTGAAATGCCAGATCCCAGGCGGCATACCAAGGGTACTCCCACTTATCCGGCATGGAAATCACATCTTCATTGAAGAGTTGTATCCATTTGTGGTTCCGGCCCTGCTTGCGCTGTTCCGGCGGCTTGGGCATGTTCTCGTCGCCCTTCAGCCAGGTCTCAATGACATAGTGGTAATACTGTTTGCTCCAGAACATGCCGGCAAAGGCCTGGCGCTGCACGCGCCGCGCCTCGTCCGTTAAGCCGTGAGATAACCGCGAATAGAAATCCGAAGATTCCTGAATGCGCAGGTCGAAGACCTTGTCCCAACCATCGCGCGGCCACTCCGGTGATCCAGCGCGCGACAGGCGAAAGTGAAAGATGGCGTGTTGTTTGCTCGCTAGCGTCAGCGGATAAAGCGCGCATGCTTTGGTGCCCTGATGCTGCGGATTGACGGCATCCCGGCGTCCGTGAATCAGAAACTCATCGAATGCGTCTTTATAAAAGACATTCTGCCCGCGCCAGTTCCAAATGCGTTCTGTATTCGTCTCGTTCTCGGTAAAGAGTAGTTCGGGCGTTCCGTCCAGTTCGAGGGCAAACGTGCCCAAAGCCGGATGCTTCGCTTCGATGACTGACGATTCCGCCTTTCGCAGATGCGGCTTCGCGGCATCACCCGCGTGTGAGGTCCAGCTCCAGGTGTTCCGGAACCAGATGACCGGAAGAAAATGGAGACTCGCGGTCTCCGGGCCCCGGTTAGCCACGGTGACGCGGATCAGAATATCATCGACATCGATTTTTGCGTACTCGGCGAAGATATCGAAGTAGCGGCTCTCATTAAAGATCCCGCTATCTTCCAATTCAAACTCGGGATCGAGACGCGTGCGCCGCCTGCTCTCACTTACAAGCTGGTTATAGGGAAATGCACTCTGCGGGTATTTGTATAGCCCCTTCAGATATGAGTTAGTAGGGATGGCATCGAGATAGTAATAAATCTCCTTCACATCTTCGCCGTGATTGCCTTCGTTGCCGGTGAGTCCGAAAAGGCGCTCCTTTAAGATCGGGTCGTTGCCATTCCAGAAAGCGAGGGCGAAACAGAGATATTGATGGTTATCGCAAATACCCAGGATGCCGTCTTCGGTCCACCGGTACACGCGCGAACGGGCTTGATCGTGCGGGAAATACTCCCATGCCGTACCGTTCGGACTGTAGTCCTCGCGGACGGTTCCCCAGGCCCGTTCGGCCAGATAGGGCCCCCAGCGCTTCCAGTGCTTGATGCGAGCCTCATCTTCGGACAGACGCTGCTGCTCCGCGTTCAAAGTCGCGTGAGTAGACATGAAGCATCAGTATAATCGCGAGAGGAATTTCTCAGGGGCTTCAGAATTCATTTCTCGGATTCGGGCAAGCCCGAAAGTCGGCTCGTATTACCGTCCAGGCGCATGGCTTCGAGCAGCGCTCCCGCTGCCGGACTTAGCTTCGGCGGACCGCACGGGCACGCGATGCGCTCTCGAATGGCACGTACAAATTCGCCGCGCAGTAAGGCGCTTCGAAAGACGCCGCCCACATGGGCTACGGGCACGATCTCTCGCTCGCGGAAGAGATTGCGGTAAGCGCCTTCTGCATAGCTTGCCAAATTCCACGCCGCGCCGCTGAGGATCTCCCTGGCAATCGCGTCGCCGTGCTCCGCGGCGTCATTCACGATTCGCGCCAGAGCGGCGACCTGCGTCCGTGGCACACCCGCGTAAAACCGGTGCATCAGATCATTTGCGCTCGAAGCGCCTATGGAAGCGGGCAGCAGGCCGCGCAAATTTGTGGCCGGCCCCCAGCCTTCCTCATCCTTTAAAGCGGCGCGCAGAGCCTGCCTGGTGATGTCGAATCCTCCGCCCTCGTCGCCAAAGATGTAGCCCCAGCCGCCGGCCCTCGCCGTTCTGCCTTCCGCATTGCGCCCGAACGCAATCGAACCCGTGCCGGCAATCACGATGATTCCCGGTTCTCCCGCAGTGGCGCCGGTGAGCGCAATTTCCGCATCGTGCGTGATTTTGTATTTGCCGCTACGGATCAGCTCGCGCGCATAGGCTTCCTTATCTTCCGCGCCTCCGCTGAACCCAAGGCATGCTGACGCGAACGTGACCGTAGCAGCATCGAGTCCCGCGTTCCGGCACGCATTCTCCAGACAATCGCCAGCGGCGCTGAGAAATTTCGCGCGCCCCTCAGCCGTGCCAACGTGATTGCAGGGGCCGCTATGCCCCCGGCCAATGACCCGGCCGCTCTCGTCTGCAATCAGGGCTATGGTGCTCGACTGCCCACCATCGACGCCGAGATACAGTCGCGCCATTGTTATGCGAGGGTCTTATCTTTCGCGTAACAAAGCGGGTCGAGCGGGCACACGCCGCAGCGGGGCTTTCGTGCGATGCAAATCTGCCGGCCAAAATGAATCACCTGATGCGAAAACAAAATCCACCGTTCTCGCGGAAGAATCCTCATCAAGTCTTGTTCAATCTTCACCGGGTCAGTCTGTCTGCTCAAATCGAGGCGTGAGGATACCCGTTGCACGTGCGTGTCCACCACGACACCTGATGGAATTCCGAAAGCGGTTCCCAGTACGACATTCGCCGTCTTTCGCGCTGCGCCCGGGACAGTCAAGAGTTCAGTCATGCTTTGCGGCACCTCGCCTTTATATTGGGCCGCGATCCTCTGTGCCGCGCCGATCAACGATCTTGCTTTGTTATTGAAGAAACCGGTAGAACGAATGTCGTTTGCTAACTCGGCCTGCGAAGCGTGCGCAAAATCGTCTATTGCCGGATACTTCCTGAACAGTGCCGGCGTAACTTTATTCACGCGCTCGTCCGTGCATTGCGCGGAGAGGATGGTTGAAACCAGCAGCTCCCAGGCATTCCTGTGATGCAAGGCGCACGTTGCGCGTGGAAAGAGCGTATCCAATTCGTCCAAAATGCGTTGCAGCCGCGCTTTTCGATCGCTCGCGCTCTTCGGCTTCGGCACCTTGCGGGGCGGCGTGACCGGATGCTCCAGTGGCGCAGTTTCTGTTTCCTGCATACGGAAACGACCAACATAGCGCAGCCCGCGTTCTGAACCTTGACTCAGACGCTTCTGGATGAGTACTGCTAGGACTATAGATGTCGCGCGCTTAACTCCCTGCTTTCAATATTTTGCTTGATCCTTCGCGACTTTATCTGTTACACTTCAATGCAGATTTTTCGATGCAAGCTGGTTGTATTCCTGCGAGCCCAAATGATTCACGGAGGGCTCTGCTCTCCTGCCGTCTGCCGTTTTGGGTGAAACGGGCATTCATCTCGCATCAATAACAGGAGATTCGTAGTGAGAGAAAAAGGTGTAGTGAAATGGTTTAACGCCGCGAAGGGTTATGGATTCATCCAACGCTCAAACGGCGATGATGTGTTCGTGCATTTCTCGGCCATCCAGATGAACGGCTATCGGACGCTTGAGGAGGGCGCGGAGGTGGAGTTCGAAGTGAAGCGCGGGCCCAAGGGCCTGCAGGCGGAGAACGTCGCCCGTCCGTAAGTACAGACCAGCAAATTCGGGCCGCCGCTGCCATCAGGTAGCGGCGGCCTTTCTGTTGTTAGGGGAAGGTAATACTGGTACATGCACTACCGCAAACTCGGCACGACGGAAGCGGAAATCAGTGAGATCGGTTACGGCGCTTGGGGCATTGGCGGGAAACAGTGGCAGGGCGGAAACGACAACGACGCCTTGCGAGCCCTGAAGCGGTCCTTTGAACTCGGGATTAATCTTGTGGACACCGCACTTGCCTATGGAGACGGCCACAGCGAACAACTTGTCGGACGCGCGGTGCGCGAGAGTTATCGAAAGATATACGTCGCGACGAAAATTCCTCCTAAGAACGGTATCTGGCCGGCATCGCCGTCTACCTCCATCGCGGAGGTATTCCCGCAGGACTACATTATTCAATGCACAGAACAGAGCCTGCGCAACCTGGGCGTGGAGCAGATCTATCTCCAGCAGTTTCATGTCTGGACCGATGCCTGGACGCAAACCGAAGAATGGCGCAGGACCGTGGAAGATCTTCGCAGCAGCGGTAAGGTGCGGTATTTCGGAATCTCCATCAGTGAACATGACCCAGACTCCGCGCTCGAAGCGGTAAAAACCGGCCTATTCAACTCCGTGCAGGTGATCTACAACATCTTCGATCAGACGCCGGAAAAGAATCTGTTTCCGTTGTGCCAGAAAATGCAGGTCGGCGTGTTGGCGCGAGTTCCCTTGGACGAGGGCGGTCTGACGGGCGCAATCACGGAGGATACTCACTTTGAGGCCGGAGAATTTCGCGAATCGTACTTCCGCGGCGATCGCAAGCGGCAGGTTGTGGAGCATGTAGAGGCGTTGAAGCGTGATTTACAGGATGTGCCAGGCACGCTGCCACAAATCGCCATTCGCTTTTGCTTATCTCACAAGGCGGTGACCAGCGTGATTCCCGGGATGCGCCGCATCGAAACCGTGGAGAGTAACTGCCGGGCGGCCTCGGCGGGAATGCTGGACGAGAAGACTCTTGCGATTCTGAGGCGTCACGCCTGGAACCGCAATTTCTATGAGTAGGCAAGCCGGGTCAGGGGACCCGGCGCGGACGAGGGCGTCCGCCCCACTTTGCTTAGGAGTAGCTGATGCAGATTGCAATCCTTTCGGACATTCACGACAACCTGTGGAATCTCGCGGCGGCGATCCATCAGGTTCAGAATGCCGATGTGCTGATCTGCTGCGGCGATCTCTGCTCGCCATTCGTAATCGATGAATTGGCCAAATTCCCGAGAGATGTCCACATCGTCTTCGGCAACAACGATGCGGATTTGTACCGTATCACCACGAAAGCTTCCAAAAATCCTCGCATTCACGTCCACGGCGAGCTGTTTCAGGCGACGTTCGAAAAGAAGCGGTTCGCGGTGAACCATTTCGACTATCTGGCCCGGCCCATGGCAAAATCCGGCGATTACGATGTGGTTTGCTTCGGCCATAACCACGAATTCGAGATTTCGCACGAAGGCTCGTGTCTGTTGATCAATCCCGGGCCCATCATGGGCGCCAAGTTTTCAAGCGGCCGTTGGGAAGATACTGCGCCGACATTCGTGGTCTACGATAGCCGGACGAATGCCCCGGAGGCGAAATCCGTGTCGAAACGCCTTTCGGGGCAGGCAGCCGATCAACCTTAAGCCTTTCCCGCTCAGCGGGCTATTCCTACAGTTCGAGTATTCCTTCTAATTCCAATGGCTTACAGTGTGTTTTAATGAAAGTGTCTCGTTGATGGAACAAGGGAACCTCAGGAGTCAGCGACGCCGTCGCACTCTCGACCGGCGGCTCCGCGAAGCAAAATTGCTGCTCAGGGGAGCCATCGACACCGATCACCCGGTGATGGCGCATATCATCCCGATCCGGAGGTGTAATCTATCTTGCACTTATTGCAACGAGTACGACACTTATTCCAAGCCCGTGCCGCTTGAGACGCTTCGACACCGGTTGGAACTCCTGGGCAATTTGAGAACAGGGGTGATTACCCTGAGCGGCGGCGAACCGCTGCTTCACCCGGATCTGGACAATGTGATCCGGTCGATTCGGAAAAATGCAATTCTCGCCGGGCTGATCACGAACGGTTATCTTCTCACAGCCGACCGGGTTAAGCGGCTGAACGATGCGGGACTGGATTATTTGCAGATCAGCATCGATAACGTGATGCCCGACGATGTTTCCAAAAAGAGCCTGAAGGTGCTGGATAAGAAGCTTCAGATTTTAGCGGAATACGCCGACTTCCACGTGAATATCAACTCGGTTCTGGGCGGCGGCATTCGCAATCCCGAGGACGCCCTGGTGGTCGGGAAACGAGCCATGCAGCTCGGCTTCACATCCACAGTGGGGATTATTCACGATGGCGATGGACAACTCCGGCCGCTTGCCGACCGCGAGCGCGAAGTCTTTCTGGAAATGAAGAAGTTCGAGAAGAAGCACTTCTCGCGCGTCAATGGTTTCCAGACAAAGATTGCGAATGGCGAGGCCAGTGACTGGCGCTGCCGCGCCGGTTCGCGTTACTTGTACGTTTGTGAGGACGGGTTGGTGCATTACTGCTCGCAGCAACGCGGATTTCCGGCCAAGCCGCTGGAGGACTACACAGTGGAGGACATCCGCCGCGAATACCTCACCCAGAAATCCTGCGCGCCGTTCTGCACCGTTTCCTGCGTCCACCAGATTGCCTACTTCGATTCGTTCCGCGGCAAGCAGACGCGTACCGTTGAACCGGAGCCGCGGGAGCAAGTGGTCACTATCAAAAAAGCAGCCCGGGTATAAGCCGGATGGCCGAAACCGGGATCGCTGCCGATGCGGGTGTGGCCCGGCATGATACCGGTCCAGGGCATCCGGAGCAGCCCGCGCGCTTCTCCGCCGTTATGAACGGTCTGGAACGCGCCGGCCTCATGCGCGATTTGATTCGCTTGCCCACGCGCAGCGCGTCGGATGGCGAACTGGAACTTGTGCATACGCGCCAGTACATCGATCTGGTCGAGCGTGAAGTATCGCAGGGTCGCAGCCAGCTCAGCACTGGAGATACCGATATCTGTGCGGAGTCGGAAGAAGCAGCACGCCGAGCGACGGGATGCGTTCTTTCAGCGGTCGACGCCGTTTTTTCAGGTGAGGCAACGAATGCCTTCTGTGCGGTCCGGCCGCCCGGCCATCATGCGAGCGCGGCGCGCGGGATGGGCTTCTGCCTGTTTAACAATATCGCTATCGGCGCACGCTACGCTCAGCGGAAGTACGGCGCAGAACGCATCCTGATTGCCGATTGGGACGTACATCACGGAAATGGAACGCAGGACGTTTTCTACGGAGACGGAAGCGTGCTGTTCTTTAGTACCCATCAATCACCCTGGTACCCGGGCACTGGCGATAGGACCGAGCGGGGCGAAGGCAACGGGAAGAGGCGGACGATTAACTGTCCTTTCCCGGCGGGTACCGGCGGAGCAAAAATTCTGGAAGCGTTCCGGGATCAGCTTCTGCCCGCTGCGCGGTCATTCCATCCGGACCTGGTTCTTATCTCAGCAGGATTCGACTCCCGCGTGAATGATCCACTCGGCCGTTTTCTGCTTACCGATGCCGATTTCGAAGATTTGACGCGTGTGCTGGCGGATCTGGCAGACGCAATTTGCAATGGGCGTCTGATTTCCGTGCTGGAGGGCGGTTATAACCTGGAAGGGCTGGCACGGGCTGCCGAAGCTCACGTTCGAGCGCTGGCAAGCTCCCGGCACTAAAACCCGGAACCGCGATCGATGCTTAGCTGTTGGTCACCGCGGATGCTGCCCGTTTCCGCGCCGGTTCGAGATCTTCGAGGAAAATAAAATAGGAGCTGCCACCGCACTGTACTTTTACGGTTCGATCGTTGAAACCGGGGCCGCCAACATCCACCTGCGCGCCCTCGGGCAACTGGGTGATCAAGCCGAGCCGACGGCTTCCATCTTCTGCAGCCAGGATCTGGATCGCAGAAACGTTCTTACCCAGCGTGTAAGTCCTTTCAAACGGGACCGATAGAAGCGGGGCGAGTACCGCTGGTTCCATATGAGCCTTGTACCTCGGGCTGAAATTCTTGGGCTGTCTTTACCAATGTACTGAACTTCTTAGTACCTCGGAAGGCAATTTATTGCTAGCTGGGATTAATCCTAACCCGCAGCGATGTATCGTATGCCTGATAGGTCTCGGGTGATAAATAGCTATGCAATCGGTCATTTCGCGGCTGCGTCCATAAGGGAGACAGAAATGACGAGGGTGAAACTACCGGTGCGTTGTCCGCGATGTGGTTCGCCACATCTGTCCAGATCCCACCGGAAGAACGTCTTGGAGCGCCTCCTCAGCCGTGTACTCTTGCCATGGCGGTGCCGCGATTGTTACGCCCGGTTCTTCCGCTCTCGTTGGGCAAAGATTGAAGAGGATCCGCCGCCCAAGGCGCGTGCTGCCCATATGTGATTTTGGATTTACCGGAGTGCGTCCGCGGTGCTGCTGGCCGCCGCTTTTCCGTTTGAGATGCGGGAGCGGACCAGTTGCAGAATAATGTTCTCCACCTCATCAAGAGAACGGCCCGTGGTGTCCACCAGTTCGGCGTCGGGAGGCTGAACAAGGGGAGCCTCCGCGCGGCTGCGGTCTCGGTGATCGCGCGCCTGTAGCTCGATTGCCACCGAATCCGCGTCCGACGCTTCGGCTACCTGTTGAAGCTCGAGCGCGCGGCGGCGAACTCGTTCGCGCGGGTCGGCATCCAGAAAAATTTTGACTTGCGCGTCGGGAAACACCACCGACCCGATATCCCGGCCTTCCATTACGACGCTGGTCTGCTCGGCCATGGCCCGCTGAACGGGTAACAGAGCCTGCCTGACGCCGGGTATCAAGGAGACTCGCGATGCCGCTTCGGAGACCTGCGGTTCCCGTATCGCCGCGGTCACATCTTCGCCGTTCAGCAACACCCGCCCGCCGGCCGGCAGCAGTTCGATTCTTGCCTCTTTCGCCAGTTGGGTCAAGCGATACATGTCGGTCAAGTCCGTGCCGAGACGCAGAGCCCAGAGCGCGACCGCACGGTATAAGGCTCCCGTGCTGATGTGTACAAAACCGAGCTTGTCGGCTATGCGCTGTGCAAGCGTGCTCTTGCCGGCCCCAGCCGGACCATCGATTGCAATGACGACGCGCTTCTCACTCATGATTCAGGCGTAAACTTCGCATAACGCAGCATTCCTTCCCGAGTATGGCATGCCTAAAGTGCTGCTGAAGCCTCTGTGAAATCAGCGCCCGGCCAGGCGGAACGGCGTTTTTAGCCTGCCGTGCCGTGTTCCATGGTGCATCCGTAGTTCGCGTTATGAGGCATTCGATTCCACCGTTCCATCCCGGTTGAGGGTATAGCGCCGCCCGCGCCAGTGAATGGAATTTCCGAAAAAGCCCGCGAACCAAAACAACAAGCCCAGAACGTCCTGCAGGGGTAAGAGCAGCCAGGGGACTTTGGCCCCAAGGACGCGCTCTGAAACGAGCCAGGCCAAGGCAGCGCGCAGCACGGCTGTCACCGCCAAAAGCGGCCACGCCTGCGGAATCCACAGACAAATCAGCACTGCGATGGGTAACGGGTGCGTGAAGAATTCGCCAACATATCCGGCCGGACGGGAGCGGCGCGTACTTCGCGCCCAGCGGAGGCGATGAGCGAAGTTCTTCCGCATCGGCTCGCTTCCGATACGATGCTCAATGACATAAGAGGAAAGGTGCACGCCAAAGCCGCGCTCGGCGGCAATCTTGCCGAGCATGAAATCTTCAGCAAGATAATCCTTCACTTGCTCGATGCCGCCTAAAGCGTCCAGCACACGCCTTCGGGCCACAATGGTCGGCCCGACCGCAAACTTTGCGCCTTCGAGCAGTACTGCGGTAAAGACGCCGGCGTGGAAGTCGGTGTTCATGCCGAGCGCTTCCAGGCGCGACCAGAAACTAGAGCCCGCAATCGCGCGGTAAGGGCAGGTCACAAGATCCAGGCGAGTGTCTTCGAACTCCGCCGCAATTTTGTGGCAGAAATCAGGGCCGACGCGAATATCGCTGTCGCTCATCGCAACCAACGGGTATTTCGCCTCATCGAGCATGCATTTCAAGCTGAATACCTTGGCGTTGGCGTAGGGCGCTTCGCCGGTGACTATCAGTTTCGCGTCAACACCGGGAAATTCAGCCATAAGCTCCCGTACCACGGCCACGGCAGGATCCCAATTGTGGCGAACCGCCAGCAGAATTTCAAATTTGGCGTACTCCTGAACGAAAAAGCCTCGAAGATTCTCGTGCAGCCCATCGTCAAGCCCCGAAAGAGGCTTCAGAATGCTGACCGGGGCGGAAGACGCAGTGGGCTGCACCGGGCGGTTCCGTAAATGGCCCACCGCCGCTACAATCGCGATGACGCAGTACACCCAGCACCCAAGCAGAATGAGGGCGGCGAGTATCACTTTACTCTTGAAGACTCTTTTCGGAGTTCATTTGCGACAGGCGACTGATAAATTCCTCTACTGGAACGGCTCCCTGGTCGCCGTGCTTGCGATTCCGCACCGAAACCTTCCCTGATTCCGCCTCACGGCCGCCGACCACCAGCATGTAAGGAATCTTCTGCAACTGCGCCTCGCGAATCTTCGCATTCACCTTTTCGCTGCGATCATCGAGTTCGACCCGAAAACCGGCTTCTTTCAGCTTCTGCCGCACTTCGGCCGCGTAGGCGTTTTGACGATCGGTAATGGGCAGAACAGCGGCTTGCACGGGCGCAAGCCACACGGGAAATGCACCCGCGTAATGTTCAAGAAGAATCCCGAAGAATCGCTCAATAGAACCATAGAGCGCCCGGTGAACCATAAGGGGACGGTGCTTTTTGCCGTCCTCCGCCACGTACTCGAGTTCGAAGCGACGCGGCAAAAAGGTATCGAACTGAACCGTCGAAAGCTGCCACAGGCGTCCAATCGCGTCGACCAGCTTAATATCGATCTTCGGACCGTAAAAAGCAGCTTCGTCGGGGATTACGGGAGCTTCAATGGCGAGACGCTCACAGGCTTTGCGGAGAGCGCCTTCAGCCAGGCCCCAGTCTTCCGGTCCGCCGTCGTATTTACCGCTCGCCCCGCCATCCCACGTCGAAATCTCTGCTTTGTAATCCGTAAACCCGAAGGTGTTCAGCGTATCTTTGGCGAAATCAAGGCAATTGACAATTTCATCCTCGATCTGTTCCGGAGTGCAGAAGATGTGGGCATCATCTTGAGTGAACCCGCGGACGCGCAAGAGGCCGTGCATGGTACCCGAACGCTCATAGCGATAGACCGTACCTAGTTCTCCAAGCCGCACCGGGAGATCACGATAGCTGCGCAGTCGGTCCCGATAGATCAGGATGTGGCCGGGGCAGTTCATGGGTTTGAGCTGGTATTCGCCGTCATCTAGTTCCATCGGAGTGAACATGTTCTGCGAATAAAAATTGGCATGGCCGGAAGTCTTCCACAGATCGTGCCGCATGACATGCGGTGTGTACACCAGCGAATAGCCTCGTTTGAGGTAGGCATCGCGCATCCAGTCCTCAAGCTGCTTGCGGACGATAGCGCCTTTGGGATGAAAGAAGATCAGTCCTGGGCCGGCGAGCTCCTGGATGCTGAACAGGTCGAGTTCCTGCCCCAGTTTGCGGTGATCTCTCTTCTTCGCCTCCTCCAGCCGGTGCAGGTACTCGTCAAGGTCCTTCTGGGTAAAGAACGCAGTTCCGTAGATCCGCTGTAGCTGCGGATTTTTCTCATTTCCTTTCCAATATGCGCCTGCAATAGACAGCAGCTTAAAGGCCTTCAACTTTTCCGTTGAGGGCACATGGGGCCCGCGGCAGAAGTCAATAAAGTCGGGGCCGAGCGTGTATTCGCTGAAGATATCGCCCGCCCGTTCCTCAATCAGCTCGTGCTTCATCCAATCGTCGCGGTATTTTTCCAGGCCGGCCGGTTTCGGAGTAAGTTTTCGCTCAAAGGGCAGGTTTTTGGCCTGCAGCTCGCGCATCCGCGCCTCGATCTTCTCAAGATCCTCCGGCGTAAATTTCGCATCGCGCTGAAAATCGTAGTAAAAACCCGACTCGGTAGGCGGCCCAATGCCCAGCTTGGTTTTCGGAAAAAGCTCCAGGACGGCGGCAGCTAACAAATGAGCAGTCGAGTGCCGGTATACCTGTAACGACTCCGGATTTTTAGTGGTCAGAATTTCCAGCCGGGCGTCGCCTTCCAGCGGACGCGTCAGATCGTACAAATCTCCATTCACGCGCGCGACAATGGCATCGGAAGCCAAGCGCGGGCTGATGGATTTGGCAACATCGATCGGGCGGGTCCCCGCTGCAACGGACTGCTGGCTGCCATCGGGCAGCACGACGTTCAAACTGCTCATACTAATGGTAATTCGAGCGTAACAGACCGCCTGAGAATCCTCCAAAAGTCAAAAAAACCTTAAGAAACAGGTCCGGCGCGTGACTTTGCTGCTGATAGACTGGAATTATTTTAGTGTGAGCACCTCAACTGTGGCATCGGGTTTTGACGAGTCGGCCTTGGTCGCCCGCGCGCAAGCGGGGGACATGGCCGCATTCTCGGAGTTGGTGCAGCACTACGATCGTCGCGTCTTCCGCATGGCCAAGCAGATCACGCAGAACGACGACGATGCTGAGGACGTGTTGCAGGAGACTTTCCTGAAGGCGTACACCCATCTTGGCGACTTTCACGGAAATTCGAAGTTTTATACCTGGCTGGTCCGAATAGCGGTTAACGAAGCGCTCATGAAGTTGCGCAAGCGCCGTTCCGACCGGACCGTACCTCTCGATGAGCCTATCGACACGGGCGAGGACGAAGTGGTTCGGGAAATCGCGGTCTGGGACCAGAATCCGGAAGATAGTTACTCGCGAGAGGAACTGGCAGAACTTCTGGACCAGGCCATTCAAAGTTTAAAGCCGGCCTATCGAACCGTTTTTATCTTGAGAGACATCGAAGAAATGTCAATCGAAGAGACGGCGGCGGCTTTGGGGTTGTCTATCTCAGCGGTCAAGAGCCGGCTTCTTCGAGCACGCCTGCAGCTTCGTGAGAAGCTGACACGGCAATTCAAGAGAAAGGGGGACGACGCGTTTGCTTACCTGTAAGCAGTTTCTGCAGGAGCTCAACGACTATCTAGACGAGACACTCGATCCGCAAACCCGGGCGGAACTTCAGAAACACGTAAACGAGTGCCCGAACTGTTGGGTAGTCTGCGACACCACGCAGAAGACGCTGAAGGTCTTTAAGGGAATGGACCCAAAACCGATTCCGGACGATATACATACCCGGTTGTGGGATGCCCTGGAGAGGAAGATGCGCGACAAGGGCCCTGCTTCCTGCTGAGATCTAAAGGGCAGTTCAGCAGCGCTACTGTGAAACGTTTTCGAAGATCTGCTTGAACCGTTTCTTCTGGTCGGGATTCAGCACTGCCAGAATGCGCTGCTTACCAAGTTCTGCCACATCTTCCCTTTCGTCCTCTATGTTCTGGTAGTACTTGCCATAGTCGTCAAGCACCGCGGTAACCGTGTGCTCCTGCTCCGGATTCAGGTTCAGGACCGCTTTCAACCGTTGGAGACCCACTTGGCGCGCCATCTCAATTGCCCGATCCGACCGCGGGTGATACATGTGCGCATGGAGGTAGCTGCGTGTGACGGCAGATCCGAAGGCCGCTCCGCACACAAAAATGATGGTCAGGACAGCCAAGACCTTTGGGTTAGACCAGCCGGCGTTTTGGTGTCGCAGCATCGCTCGACGAGTTGGTACGGCGCCCGTTATTGGATCAACCCTGCCTGGTCAAAATGGTGAGTCGCGAAATTTTCGAGAACAGCATCCCGTTGCTGCGCACGATCCCCAACCACGGGGGCATCGTAATGCATACCTTGGGCGACCATGTCCTCGCTCCGCAGATGCCCATCACGGCTCTCCTGCGCCACTACGTAGGAACCCAGAAGTATCGCTATGGTTAGCGAAGCATACGCCAGCCGTCTGCCAAAGGGAGAATCAATCAGGACCGACCAGATGGAGCGATCACCCCGTTCTTCAATCCGCTGCAACACCCGCGCGTAAAACCCCGCCGAGGGTTCCGCTTCCTCCGGCGCGCGGAGCACACGCAGCATCTCCGAGTGGGTCTTCATCGCGGCCAGTTCCCCTGTGCACTCGTCGCACGATGCCAGGTGTTCTTTCAGCCCTGTTCCTCCGGCCGGCAGGTCTGCCCCGAGCAGATCTTCCAGGCGATCCCGTATGGATCTGTGCATGTTTCCCTCAAAATACTGAACTACTCTGCGAATCTGCTGTCCGCTTTACTCAAATTTACATCCAAAACGATCGAAACTAAATACCTAAGATGCGGGCGGCGTCAGCGGGCCCTTTTCCAACCTTTGGGCGGCTTTCACTAATTTTTGGCGCGCCCGAAACAGCTTCACCTTTATCGTGTTTTCATTCATCCCGGTCATCCGCGAGAGTTCCTCCACGGAGTGTCCTTCCACTTCCTTCAGCAGAATCAATGACCGGTCCTCGTCGGAAATTTTCGAGAGCAGCTTCACGATCAAGTCGTGCTGCGCGAGCCGCTTGTCTACGGCCGGACTCTGATCCGTTGCCGGTTCGGAGTTCTCCATCCGCAGCGAATCATCGGCCGAAAAGTCGCTCTCGTAAACCAGCTTTCTAACCCGCTTCTTCCGCAGGTAGTCATAGCATTCGTTAACCGTGATTTTGTAGATCCAGGTGAGAAGCGAGCTGCGGAAATCGAAGTTGCCCACCGAAAAGTAAATCTTCGCGAAGACCTGCTGGGCAATGTCTTCCGCATCGTTCCGGTTCCGCAAAATACCGTAAATGATCGAAAACACCTTGGCCTGGTACCGCTCCACAATCTCGCGGAAAGCGAGCTCGTCCTGGGCCTGTACGCGCCGGACTAAGGCCGCCTCTTCGGTGCTTCGGTGGTCCAATTTGGGTTTCGCTCGGGTTCCTTCCCCGGTCACCGCCGGGAATGGAAGGGTGGCACTCAGCCCATTCATACACCGGAGCCGACGTGCTGAAATATGAACGCGTTACAAAAACTTCGGCTTCCCGTAATGCTGGGCGGCACGCCTATTATCCCAAAGAATGCGCCAGAAGGAGGACGTTTCGCGGCTTGTGGCTGAACTGAAACATCTAAAGATTGCAATCGGTTGTACACTATTAGACAAGCGACTGTTTATCAAGGAGATTTGGATGATTCAGCTAACCGAAACCGCCGTAAGCAAAGTCAATGAGATTCTAACCATGCAAGAACCCAAGCCGGCTGGCTTGCGGATTGCCGTCGTGGGCGGAGGTTGCTCCGGCTTCAGCTATTCCATGGCATTCGAGAATCAGCCCAATATGCTCGATAAGACCTACAAGTTCGGCGATCTGAAAGTGTTCGTCGATCAGGCCAGCATGCTTTACCTGGACGGCGCAGAGGTGGATTATGTCGAGACGCTTGAAGGATCGGGGTTTAAGTTCAATAACCCGCAAGTGAAGTCCACCTGCGGGTGCGGCAGCTCCTTTAGCGCTTAGTTTTTAAACACTTGCATTCCTAGGGCCGGGAGAAGTTCCAACTCTCCTGGCCTTTGTCGTTTAGAGTGGATCATTTGGACTATGTGCCACGATCTACTGACTGAAACTCAGAATCCGGCTTCGACCACCATCGATGCTCTGCCGACAGCCGACATGCTGCGTGTAATCAACACTGCGGACCAGTCTGTCGCCCTAGCGGTCGAACGTGAATTGCCCAACATCGCGCATGCCGTCGACGGCATTGTCGCACGACTGCAAAACGGCGGGCGGCTTTTCTACATGGGCGCGGGCACCTCGGGCCGGCTGGGCGTGCTGGATGCGTCTGAATGTCCGCCTACTTTCAACACCCCGCCAGATTTGGTGCAAGGCCTGATCGCCGGAGGAGACCGGGCATTACGGCACGCCGTTGAACGGGCCGAGGATGATCCCGAGCAAGGCAAACAGGACTTGGCCGGGCGCGGTTTCAGCAGCCGCGACGCGCTGGTTGGTATCGCGGCGAGCGGACGGACCCCGTACGTCCTTGGCGCTCTCGATTATGCCCGGTCGCTGAACGCTTTGACCATCGGCCTGAGTTGCACACAAAATTCGCAGGTAGCGCAGGCATCCGAAATTGCCATCACTCCGCTATCCGGCCCGGAAGTGATCACCGGTTCTACACGGATGCGCGCCGGGACGGCTACCAAGCTTGTCCTGAACATGCTCAGCACCGGCGTGATGATCCGGATGGGATACGTGTACGGCAACCTGATGGTAAACGTCCAGCCGACAAACGAGAAGTTGCAGGACCGCGCCCGGCGCATTATCGTGTGCATCGCCGGTGTGTCTTATGATGAAGCATCGCGGCTGCTGGCGGAGGCTGGTTCAGTGCGGATTGCGATCCTGATGCAGAAGCTTAGGCTCACGCGCGGCGAAGCCGAATCGCGCCTTGTGGCGGCGAAGGGCCGTTTGCGGGCCGCGCTGGACTCTGGGCAATAAACGGAAATGGACAAGTTCAAGATAACCGGAGGCACGCCGTTGAGCGGGGAGCTTCCGGTAAACGGCTCAAAGAACTCGGCGCTGCCGGCTCTGGCCGCATGCCTCCTCACGGATGAGCACGTCATTTTGCGGCGCGTGCCGCAAGTAAAAGATCTCGAAACCATGCAGAGCCTGCTCATACACACCGGGGCGCGAGTTTCGCACGAGGATGGCCGGATCTGCGTGCACGCCGCATCGCTAGATAACCCGGAAGCGCCATACGATGTGGTGAAGACCATGCGCGCGTCGAGCCTGGTGCTTGGCCCGTTGGTTGCCCGAACGGGTAGAGCTCGCGTCTCCATGCCAGGAGGCTGCGCGATCGGCGCGCGCCCGATCAACATGCATGTTTCCGCCTTGGAACAACTGGGCGCAACCATAGAGCAGGCGCACGGATACGTGGAGGCGCAGGCGCCGGATGGCCTGCGCGGTGGCACCGTCCACTTCGACCGCATTACCGTCACGGGAACCGAAGATGTGCTAATGGCCGCCGTGCTGGCACGCGGCGAAACTGTCATTCGCAATGCCGCACGCGAGCCGGAGGTGAAGGATCTGGCCGATCTGCTGGTGAAAATGGGCGCGCAGATAAAAGGCGCGGGCTCATCCATCATTCGCGTGCAGGGAGTGGAGCGGCTGCACGGCGCCGAGCACACGATCATCCCGGACCGCATCGAAGCCGGAACCTTTTTGCTCGCCGCCGCCATTACAAAGGGCGATGTAACCATTACGGGCTGCAACCCGGAGCACGTTGCAGCGCTCACTGTGAAGATGCAGCAGGCCGGCGCGGAAGTGGAAGAGATGGGGTCCGACGCGCTTCGCGTCCGCTGCTCGCATCGGCCCAAGGCGGTCGATGTGACCACTGAAGAATATCCCGGGTTCGCGACGGATCTGCAGGCTCAATACATGGCCTGGATGACGCTTGCCCGCGGTATCAGCTTCGTGACGGAGACCATCTTTGAAAATCGCTTTATGCATACGCAGGAACTGGCGCGCATGGGCGCAAACATCCGCATTGAAGGGAGACAGGCGATTGTGGCAGGCGAAAACGAATTGACCGGCGCGCAAGTCATTGCATCCGATCTCCGCGCCAGCGCATCGCTGGTCCTGGCTGCAATGATCGCCAAGGGCGAATCGACTATTGATCGCGTCTATCATATGGATCGCGGCTACGAGGGCATTGAACAGAAGCTGGCGGCTGTCGGCGCGCAAATTGAGCGGACACAGTAATGGAAACGAAACATCATAGCCCGGGCTTTCTCGCGCTCGTGCAGGATGCCAAGCAGCGCATCCACGAGATCGACATCGAAGAGTACAAACGGATGCGGCAAGCCGGCGATGCCGGTCAACTTGTGGATATCCGCGAAGACGGGGAATGGCAAGCGGCGCACGCGGCCGGAGCGGTACACCTCGGTAAGGGCATCATCGAGCGCGATGTAGAAACCACTTTCCCGGACAAAAACACGCGACTGGTGCTGTATTGCGGGGGCGGTTATCGCTCCGCTCTCGCCACCGATAATCTGCAAAAAATGGGTTATACAAACGTCATTTCGCTCGATGGCGGATGGCGGGCGATTGAAGCGTCCGGGTTGCCTCTGGAGAAGGATCATTCATAGCGCAGCGCTTCCATCGGATCTACGCCCGCGGCACGGCGCGCAGGAACCCAGCAGGCCAATACGGCAACACCGCTGAGCAGCAGAATGACGCAGGCCAAGATGGCAGGATCGGCGGGGCGCACCTGATACAGCAGCTTGCCGAGAGCGGATCCGAACGCGAGAGTGATTGCAATTCCCGCGAACAGGCCGGCCAGAACGGGCATCATTCCTTGCCGGATCACCATCCCGACGACTTCTGCGCGGCTTGCCCCGAGGGCCATGCGAATGCCGATCTCGTTGCGCCTGGCCGAAACTACCCCGGCAATTACGCCGAAGATTCCCAGCGCTGTAACCAGCAGCGCGGAAATGGCAAACGCGCCCACCAGCAGCATTTGAAAGCGCCGCTGCGAGACCGCATCCGACAGCACATCGCGAAACGTTTCGACGTGGGAAATCGGCACGCCGCTATCCAGCTTTGCTACGTCGCGACGGAGAATGTTCACCAAATCATGCGCAGGAATGGACGAGCGCAGAATGACAATCAAATTGCTTACGCTTCCGTTGCTATGATCCCAGTACGGAACATAAACCACCGAAGGAGCGCTCTTGTCAAGATCGGCCCGTGTATCGCCTGCCACCCCAATCACATGCATCGGTTGATCTTGCAGCACGAGCGTTTGTCCGACCGGATTGTCCCGCGGCCACAGCGCCTTTGCAACCGTGCTGCTGACCACAACCACGGCATTCTTCTTGTCCGATGGCTCGAACGATCGGCCGCCTAGAAGCGGAATTCCCATCGCTTCAAAGTATGACCCGCTGATAAAGCGTACGTTGGTGGTCGGCTTTTGGAAAACCGGCCGCGTATCTCCCGGCCGCGATATAAAATCGATCCAGGTCTCGCCATTGAGCGGCAAATGGGAAGTGACGGCGGCCTGACGAATACCTGGCTGAGTAGAGAGCTCATCGAGAAGCTTGGTGTAAAAGCCGGCGACCTCTTCCGGCTTGCTATAGCCTGCTCCGGGCAGACTGATCTGTGCCGAAAGATGGTTCGCAATGTCAAATCCCGTATTCGTATTCATCAGGCGGACGAAGCTTGCCAGCAGCAGTCCGCCCACAACCAGCAATACCGTGCTTAACCCCACCTCCACGGCAATCAAAATACTTCGTCCGCGTGTGCTTGTTCTCGATCCGGTACTCGAACGGCTGGATGCCGCAAGCGCCTCCTGCGGATCGCGAAGCGATTGCCGCCAGGCAGGATAGAGGCCGAATACCAGGGCCGTGGCGAACGTTAGTCCGAGCGCGAACAGCAGAACATTCAGATCGAGACTCACATCATCGCGTCGCGGCAGCGTGGCAGGCGCGGCCGCCAGAATGGCTTTGAACCCTGCCTTGGCAAGCGATATGCCCAGCACTCCTCCGGCCGCCGAAAGCGCCACCGCCTCCATAAACGCTTCCCGCATCAGCCTCCCGCGACTCGCTCCGAGCGCCGTTCTGACCGCGATGTCGCGATTCCGCACCGCTCCGCGCGCAACCATCAGGATCGCCAGATTCAAACACACAATCAGCAGAACCGCACCAACCGCCCCGAGCACCACCAGCAGCGATGCTCGCGAACTCCGCACGGCCAGATCGTTCAGCGGGATCAGATCGGCACGAATCTGCATCTTGTCCGGGAACGTCTTCGCAAGGGCCGCTTGCGCGGTGTTGAGCGCGGCAAGCGCCGTCTCGGGCCGGACACCGGGCTTCAATCGCGCAATGGCCCAATAATTAAAATCACCCTCCAGACTGTGCTGTGAAAGGCGAAGCCACAGCGGAGTAAAGAGCTCCGGCTGGGATTCAGTATCGAAGAACGAACCGGTCAGTGGAAAGCGAAAGTTGGAAGGCAGGACCCCAATCACCCGATACGTATGCCCATCGATGCGAACGTCGCGGCCAATGATGTTCGGATCGCCGCCGTAGCGCCCGCGCCACAACGAATAGGTCAGCAGCGCAACCTGATCATGCCCCTCCCGCGCATCCGGAGCCTGAATCAGACGGCCCATCAGCGGCTGCACTTGGAGTGTCGCCAGTAAATCCGGAGTAACCGCTTCCAAAGGAACCCGGAGCGGCCGCCCGATTCCGCCCAGCACCACATGTCTCGTCTGCGCCAGGCCGAGCCGCTCGATACCGGGCACCATCTTCTTCCATTCTTCCGCATGGCGCGGATTCACCGGCAGCATGGGATACAGATTGGCGATCTTCGGGACAATCTCGACAATCCCGAAGAGCCGTCCTGCATCTGAAAACGCCAGCGGCTTCAGTAAGACGCCGTTTACGATTGAAAAGATCGCCACATTCGCGGCGATCCCCAGCACTAGCGACAGGATTGCGAACGTAGTGAAGACCGGGGTCTGGCGCAAGCGCCGCAGCGCATAGATCAGTTCGCCCGCGAGTGTACGCACAATTCTTATCTACGCAGTTTCGCGGAACTCAGTTCATCTCAAAGCCACAATCTCTATCTCGCCGTTCCGCTGCAAGATATCGACTGCTACCGTCTCGGGGCGCCGCTCGAACACCAGGTCCACAGAAGAGCCGCCCACTTTGAGATTTCGGACCCGCACTTCCGGTATCGCCTCCGGGAGCGCGGTGTGATGAAGATGGACGCGTGATTTCTTCGCGTCGATGGAGAGTCCTAAACAGGCCTGGAGGACCAGGAATACCGAGCCGGCAGCCCACGCTTGCGGCGAGCAGGCTACCGGATAGAGAGTCGGCCCTTTTCCGGCGCGGCGGGGAAAACCGCAAATGAGTTCAGGCAGCCGGTGCAGGTCGGCAAAAATGGACAAGTCCAGAAGTCCGGACATGATTCGCAGCGCGAGGCTCTTTTCGCGTGAGTCCCTGGTTCCGAAGGCGATGAGCGCATTGTCGTGCGGCCAAACCGATCCGTTGTGATACGACATCGGGTTGTAACGCCTCTCGCCGGTCGCCACCGTGCGAACACCCCAGCCGGAAAAGAGTTCAGCGGATAGAAGCGAATTCATTGTCCGGCGGCTGCAAGCGTGGGAAGCGATCCCGGAGAACAGGCATTGCCCCGCGTTTGAGCTGCGAACGCGGCATTGGCGCTTGTCGCCATCGAGCGCCAGGGCGAACATGGAGATTTCATCGGACCAAAAGGCGTCCTCAAATTTTCCCCGAAGGTCTTCCGCCTGGGTGTGCAGCTTATCTCGCTCCGAATGCAGGCCGAGATCGTGGGCCACGGCCGCGATTCGCGATTTCGCAGCATATACGTACGATTGCACCTCGCATAACGCAATCGGCCCAGCGGCTAACGTCCCGTCGGCGTGAAAAACAGAATCCTGAGAATCCTTCCAGCCCTGCTGCAAAAGCCCGGTCTCCGAGTGCCTTGCGTACTCGACAAAACCATCGCCATCGACATCGCCGAAATGGTCGATCCATGCAATGGCTGCTTCGACATTCGGCCATATGCTTCTGATGAATTCCAGATCGGCGGTTCGCTCATAGTACGCCGCGGCCAGCATTACGAAAAGCGGAGTGGAATCCACGCTGCCGTAATAACGGCCAAACGGGACTTCCCTCAGCCGGGCCATCTCTCCTTTGCGCATCTCATGAAGAATCTTGCCCGGTTCCGCATCGCGATCCGGATCAAAATCTCTCGATTGCATGCCGGCGAGATAGGAAAGCACGCCCTTGGCCACTTCCGGCGCAATCCACAACAATTCGAGCGCGGTAATGATGCCATCGCGGCCGAATACGGTGCTGAACCAGGGCACGCCGGCGTAGGGATAGGGTCCGAAGCTGGTCGACGAAATCATCATCTCGAGATCGGCCCGCGAGCGGTTCAGCCAGTCATTGAACTGCTCGTTCGAGGTATAAATGTCCACGCCGGCTAGCGGCGATGAGCTGCGTTGACTCGTAACGCGATGCAAAGCTTTGTCGTAATCTGCCGGCGCGGGATTAGCGCCGTTGCTTTGGCACAGAACGCTCAAGGAAAAGCATGTCTCCTCATGAGGTCCCAGATGAATCGGCACACAAATCTCCGAACTGCGAACTACGCAAGGAAGCGGAGAGCATTCAATTCGCGTGCGCCGGACTATCTGATCGAGGCCTTGATAGGCGAGAGTGATGCTTGACTGATCCGTTTCGTCGGGAAGGCGGACACCGCGGCGCTCCCGTTTCTGGCCGCGTACTTCGAAGATATCGGCGAAATCGGCGCCGAAAACGAACGACAAATCCACTTCACTAGCCTCCTGGCCGTAGTTGTGGATTGTTATCCTCTCAAGACAACCGTTGCCGGTGAGGAACTTGCTCCGGAAGATGTGCAGCGTGCCTCGAAGCAGCGGTTCGCCGGACGGAAGCTCCATGTCCGGGTTTCCGAGATCTACGCCCAGCAGAATGTTATCTTCGCGAACCGTAGAGCTCAACAGAAGCGGCCGCAAGCCGCATACGCAAAGTTCGAGTCGCGAAAGGTGCCGCGTCTCCTGATGAAAAATACCTTGCTGGCCGGATCCAACCGCTTGAATGTCTCCGTAGCGGTTGAATACGGCGAATGTGTCGTCATGCAGCAGAACCAGCGTGCGGCTGTCGGTTAGCGACGACTGAGCCCGAATGTAGAACTGGTCTCCAACTTCGATTACGTCAGTGGCTGGTGATTCTTTTGTTGTCACAAGTAAGCATCTCCGCTACGCGGCAAGCGAAAGCCCTTCGCCGGCCGATGTGAGGTCCGGCTCGGTTGGCGTTCGCCCGAGCAGATGCTTATATACTTCGAAGTAATCCAAACACATCCGGCGAACGCTGAATCGCTCTTCGAAAACTTCACGGCAGAGTTTTCGGTCGAGAGCGCTGATACGGCGAACAGCGTCCACGGCTTCATCAATATCGTTAACAAGATATCCGGTTGTTCCCTGGTCGAGAACCTCCGGTACTGACCCCATGGAATACGCGACAACGGGAGTGCCGCAGGCCATGGCCTCAATCATAACCAGACCAAACGGCTCCGGCCAATCAATCGGAAACAGGAGCGCATAGGCATTACTTAGAAAGTCAGATTTCTCGTGTTCGCTGATCTCGCCGATATACTCTACCAGCGGATCATTTAGAAGCTGCCGGATATTCGAATCGAAGTATTGCTTATCCACTACATCGACCTTTGCGGCTATTTTGATCGGCATACCGGTACGCCGGGCAATTTCGACGGCTCGGTCCACACGTTTCTCGGGAGAGATCCGCCCGAGAAACGCCAGATACTTGCCCGGAGCCTCCTGCGGTTTGTACAGACTTTCGGGGATGCCATGATAAACGGTCGCCACCCAGTTCGCCCAGGGAATCGGTATGCGCTGCGCATTGGAGATCGACACGAGATTCATATCGCTGAATTCCTCGTAAATGGGAATCAGCTCGGGAATGTCCAGACGCCCATGCAGCGTGGTTAACGCAGCAATCTGCTGCCGCCGGGTCACGGGGAAGTGCAGATAATCGATATGAAAGTGGATTACTTCGAAGTCATTCGCCTCGCGGGCCGCCATTTCAATCATTCGGACGTGATAGGCGAGCGGATCAACTACTTTGCTTCCTTCCAGCCGCAAAGCCTGCCTGCACATCGGCCGCAGGTTAGCGGCGGTTATCGAGTCTCCGCTAGCAAACAGCGTCACATCATGGCCCTGCCGGACAAATTCTTCGGTCAAGTAGGAGACCACGCGTTCCGTACCGCCGTACAGCTTCGGCGGAACACTTTCGTACAACGGTGCAACTTGCGCGATTTTCATTCGCTATTTTCTTGTTAATGCACCGCGCCGTTCTGTGTCAACTCGGTCGAATTACAGCATGGGCGCCGATCATCGGTCTCAAACATACGATTCCAGCGTGCTTCCAAGCTGCAATAGCTTCGATTCGCTGAACGGAGGCCCGATCAATTGCAAGCCCACCGGCATGCCCGAACTTGTGCCACAGGGAATGGAAAGTGCGGGCTCACCCAGGTAGTTGATCGCGCGCACCAGACGCGTCGACGCCAGTCGGGTATCTTCGGCTTCCGGACCGATCTGCACTCTGTCTTCGTCGATACCGGGAGCGATGATGGGCGCGGTTGGGGCGGCGAGCACGTCCACCCGCTGCCACAGCGCATCGAAATCCCGGCGGAACAACGTCCGGATCCGCTGCGCGTTTACATACTCGTGACCGGCAATCGCTCTTCCCTGCTCAATCAAATTCCACACGTCCTGGCCAAACAGCCTGAAGTCGCTGTGGCGATTGTACAGCGCGGTAGCTTCCGCATACAGAACAACGCGGGCAGCAGCATTTGCGTCGGCGAGATCCGGAATCTGAACCTCGGAGACGGACGCGCCCAAGCGCTCCATCGCCGAAACGGCATCCAGCACGACCGCGGCGACACGCTCGTCGACCCGATCGAAGAAAAACTTCTTCGGAACTCCTACACGGACTCCAGTCAGCTCCGTGCGTGCCGGAAGGTTGAACTCCGCCCCGGCAATCACGTCCATTGTGAGAGTACAGTCTTCGACGCATGAAGCTAACGGGCCGACATGATCCAGGCTGAACCCGAGCGGCAGCACTCCATGCCGGCTCACCCGGCCGTAGGTCGGCTTGAGCCCCGCGATACCGCAATACGAGGCGGGAATACGAATCGAACCGCCCGTGTCCGTGCCGAGCGCCATCGGCACAAGTCCGGCCGCGACGACCGCCGCGGACCCTCCGCTTGAGCCTCCGGGGAGGCGCTTCGCGTCCAGAGGATTTGTGACCGAGCCATAATGAGGATTCTTTGACGTAATTCCGTAGGCAAGTTCGTGCAGGTTCGTTTTGCCCACGCTGATGGCTCCTGCGTTCCGGAGCCGCTCGACGACAGTAGCGTCGTATTCCGGCACGAAATCGCGAAAGATGAGCGATCCGGCGGTCGTGCGAACGCCTCGCGTATAGAAGAGATCTTTCAGCGCAATCGGGATGCCGTGAAACGGGCCTCTGTCTTGACCCGCCGCCAATTCCCTGTCCCGTTCAAGGGCCTCTTCGCGCGCCTGCTCTTCCGTCACGGTGATGAACCAGTGGTCGTCCGAGTGAGCTCGAATCCCGGTTAATGTTTGCTCGGTGAGTTCGGCGCAGGACAGCTTACGGGTTCTGAGCAGACTGCCTAGCTCGCGAATGTTCATTCGGAGGCTTTCGGCTCAAGAGAGAAGACAGTGGCCGGTTCGATGTCGGGAGTAAGTCGTAACGCCAGCGCTGCAAGCGCGTCACGTAGAGCGGCTATGATGCTCTCATTCGTTTGATCTGAGGCTGCCATGATTCGGATACTCGAAAAGCAGGCAGTAAACTGCCCGCCAGCACGATAAATCGTGCGTCACAACGCATAATTCTACTGCGGAGCCGGTCCGCGCACAACCTGCACGAAATCGCGCGGGCTGATGTATTTGGCGAAAGCAGCGCGGACTTCATTGGCAGTCATATTGAAGTAACGCTGCGCGGCATGGATGGGCTCGTCGAGGGGCATACCGATCCGGGCGCGCGCGATAAATCCGCCTGCCACGGCATCCTCGCTCGATTCGGCCAGCGGGATTTGCCGCAGCAGCAGCGCCTTGGCCTGCTGCAGTTCCTCCGGGCTGACATTGTTCTTTTGCATATCGACAAGCTCCTGCTCTACCATTATTCGGGCTTTCGATACGTTCTTCGGATCGCAGCCGTAATCGATCGAATAAGTAGCGCGGGTTTCACTTGCCTCCAGCGAGTCGTTGATGTTGTAAACATATCCGGCTTTCTCGCGCAGGTCTCGGTATAAGCGTGTCGCATAGAAGCCTCCGCCCAGAACGTGATTCCCAAGCTGCAGTGGATAATAATCGGGACTGAAACGGTTCATTTCAAGCTGCTGCGCGAGATCCACCGAATCCTGAATGCGGCTTGGATCGGGAACGTTTACCGCGCTTGGTTTGTTTGCGGGAACCGGCGGCAGCGTAACATCCGGCTTCGGTCCTGAAGCTTTCCAGGATCCAAAATACTTCTCGACAACACTGCGCGCCTCCTCCGGAGTGATATCGCCGATGACGGCAATCGTGGTCAGATCGGGCCGGAACGTTTTGTCAAAATACGCCTGCATGTCCGGATAGGTTACCGACATCACTGTCTTGGGCGTCGTTTCCCGGTGTAGCGGATCGTTGGGCGGCAGAAGAGCATGCACCAGCGCGCGTTCCACGCGGTAGGCGGGGCTCTTTAACTCTCCCTCGGTTAATTGCGCAGTCTGCTGCTGGACGATCTTGAATGCTTCTTCCGGAAGAGCGGGATGCAGTTCATTGTCTGCCAGAAGCTCGACGCCCCGCGCGAAATCCTGCTTCAATACTTTGAGGTTGAAGTTCGGCCCGGCCGATTCAGATGCCGCAATATCGTCCAGCGCTTTCTGAAAGGCGAGCCGGTCAAGCGTCTTGGTCCCATACGAGAACAGACCTTCAAGCACGTCTGCGACGCCATCCTGTCCCGGCGGTGTCTGCAATTCCGTCTGGCTCTTAATGGAGCCGAGCAAGGTCACGGTTTGACTTGCTTTTTCGGTCTGGACTATCAGCCGGATGCCATTCGCTAATTTCATGTCAACCGGACGAAGCGTCTGCTTCGGCACGTGTAGCGATTTCACCGCGACCTCCGCCCAGTCCGGAAGAGCGACGGGCTTCGTGGGAGTCGCGGTGGCTTTCTCCGAACCGCCGAAACCTTTCGATGAGACCGGCTCGCCCGAAGGCTTAGGCTTGAGAGTCGCAAAGATGGCGTTTTGTTGCAGCAGATACTTTTTGGCGACGCGATTTACGTCGTCCACGGTGACGCGCTTAATGGCTTCCACCATTTCATCCGGCGACTCGCGCCCTTCCGCGGCCAGAGCTTGAGACCAGAGCGCCGCAAGGTTCGTAATCGAGTTTCTGCCAAACTCCGCGCCCGCCACCTCGCCCTTTTTGGCTGCTTCCACCAAGTCCGCCGGGACGCCCTTGGTTGCGTAATCCGTAACAATCTTCTTCATTTCCGCCGTAATCGAGGCCGGGTCGGCGCCCGCCGGCAGCGCAGCGAGTGCAAAGGCAGCGCTTGCCTTCGGGTACGTCTCCACCAGGCCGAAATCCGTGCCCAGCGCCTTACCCTGCGGAACCAGGCCATACAGATCCGCCCGCTGGCTTGATAGAACATCGCTGAGCACGCGGGCAGCGGCGAAATCCGGGCTATCTGTTCCCGGGAATCGGTATCCAATCAGAGTGAGCAAATAGGGAAGATTGCTATCCAAGGTGAACGAATCCGCCGCTACGGGCTTCAGGTCAATTTGCGGCCGCCCCGGCACGTTGCGCCTGGGGATGCTTCCGTAATATTGCCTCACTTTGGCGAGCAGCGCCTGCGCATCCACATCGCCGGTGATGATTAAAATTGCGTTGTTCGGCGCGTACCACTTCTGATAGAAATCCTTGAGCATCTGCCCCGTGGTCTTTTCGAAGGAAGCGTGTGTGCCGAGGGCATCCTGTTCATAGGGAGTACCGGCAAAGAGATCATGGTTCAAACGTGTAATGAATTTATAGGTCGGGTTGGAAAGATCGCGCGCAACCTCCTGCTCAATGGCGCCCCGTTCCTCGGCCCATTGATCCTGTGAATCCACGACATTTGACATGCAGGCCGCGCCCACTCGCAAGGCCACATCGAGATCCTCCGAAGGAACTGTCACGAAATATTGCGTGATGTTCTGCTGCGTATCGGCATCCATGTCACCGCCCAGTTGAGCGTAAATGGCAGCGATCTGGTCGGCACTCAGGTCAGTGCATCCCCGGAACGCCATGTGTTCCTGCGCATGCGCCATGCCGGGGAACCCTTCGGGCGTTTCGTTTCCTCCCACAAGATAGTTGGTCTCCACGGTTGCCACGGGCGCCAGCGGATCGCGAATAATAACCACGCGCAATCCGTTATCGAGGGTTGCGCGAGTAACGTCTGTCGCGTTGCGAGTTTGGGCTCGCGCGGGGAGCGAACCTCCAACTGAGAGAACAAATGCCGCAAGGAAAGCAAACTGAAATCGCATAATCGAGACAATTCCAGCTTAGAGGATGTGAAAAATCTTAAGAGTGGAGCGATTCAGCCATGACACTCCGGCTTCCAAAGTTTTGCTGTAACCTTTCTCCAGTACGCCAGTATTGACGTGTGAGGGCGAGTGGAGAGTTCAACCGACAGCGCATTGATGAAGCTCGTACAGGCCGGCGACTCCGCCCAGCTCGCCACGCTGTTTGAGCGCTATCATCCGGGGCTGTTTCGGTATTTGCTAAGCCTCACTCGCAATCGGACGCTCAGCGAGGACCTAGTTCAGGAGGTATTCTTCCGTGTTCTCAAATACGCGCGCAGTTATGACCCCAGCCTCTCGTTCCCAGTCTGGCTTTACGGAATGGCCCGAAATGCCTGCTTCGATGCACTCCACAAGGGGCGCGCGGAAATAACGGGGAGCGAGATGGAAGATATCCGGAGTTCGGCTCCTGTGCCCGAAGAAGTGATCGCCCGCAAACAGGATGTCACATTCCTGCAAGAGGCGCTTCAACAATTACCCGAAGAGAAGCGGGAAGTTCTCATCCTGAGCCGCTTCCACGACATGCGTTACGAGGAAATAGCTCGCATTCTGAAATGCGAGATTGGAACGGTTAAGGTTCGAGTGTATCGCGCGTTAAAGGAGCTGCGCGAAAAGTTCTGTGAGCTCCGTGGAGAAAAGTTGTATGACATCTGAAGAGATTCGTCTACTCATCCCGCAGTATCTGTCCGGCCAGTTGACCCCCGCCGAGAAGGAACTCTTTGAAGTCCAACTGAATGCCAACCCCGAGCTGCAGATCGAAGTGGAGGAGCTGCGTTCGCTTTGGAACGAACTCGGCTCCATTCCCGAAGAGCATCCGAGCGATGCATTGCGGGCTCGCTTTTACCAAAAGCTAAACGAGATAACGAGAGAGCGCCAACGAGTCGCAGAAGGCGGCTTCGCGTGGTGGAAATCGGGCCTGCAAGGGCTAGTGCGGCAAAGCGCCATGGCTATTGCTCTATTCGCCGCGGGGTTGTATGTCGGCCGGGTGAACCTCGCCCCATCCACTGGTACACAGGAAGTGAAGCGCCTCGACACAGAGGTGCAGACCCTACGCCAGACTGTCGCTCTGTCGCTGCTTGATCGGCAATCGGCCACTTCGCGGCTCCAAGGGATTTCCTGGAGCAGCCGCGTCGAACATCCCGATAGCGATCTGGTTTCCGCGCTCTTGTCAACGCTTAACAGCGATTCAAACATAAACGTGCGCCTCTCGGCTCTCGATGCT
>JAICXK010000052.1 GCA_025980435.1 Bryobacteraceae bacterium | reverse complement strand
TACGCCGCGACAGCATCTTCATACCGGTCCTGATGCGACAAAACAACGCCGAGGCTGGTCCACAAGCGATAGTCTTTGGGCGATTGCCGGATCAGTGCGCGCCAGGTCCCCTCGGCGTCCTTCCAGTCTCCTCGCGCTTGCATTTCCTGCGCCTGTTCGATGCTCTGAGCGCGTGCGGCATTACTGAAAAACAAGGCCGCGGCCAGCAGGCAGACCACCGGCCAGCTTTTCAAAAACATCTATTCGCACTCCAGCCACTGCGCCGCATAGATGTTCAACTTTGTCTGGCGGCCCTTCAGTTCCGCTTCGTCAATGAAGCTGAACCGACCCGCTTTTGACAAAGCCTTCCGGCAATCTTCCGAAACGATGATCTGGCCGGGTTCCGCAAGGCTTACCAGCCGCGACGCCACGTTCACCGTGTCGCCGACCGCTGTGTACTGAACCCGGTCGGCCGATCCCACGTTACCGACGACAGCAGGGCCGCTATGCAAACCGATTCCGATGTGCAGCTTCTCTAACCCGGCGCCCGCGCCGCTCGATCGAAGCAGCGCTGCGGCCTTCTGCATCTCAATTGCGGCGGCCAGAGCTTGATCGGCGGAACACTCGCACGGCAAGGGCGCTCCAAACAGCGCCATGATGCAATCTCCGATGAACTTGTCGACCGTCCCTCCGAAGCGAAAAACCACCGCGCTCATCCGGGTGAAGAACTTGTTCAACATGTCAACCACCGCGCGCGCGTCCATTTGTTCCGACATGCGGGTGAAATCTCGAATGTCGGCAAACAGAACTGTTATCTGCCGCAACGCGCCCGAGATGCTTACTGCGCCATCCGAGGCCAGAACCAAATCCGCTACTTGCGGTGGCAGGTAAGCCTTCAATGCCTGGCGCTGGACCTCACGCCGGACCAATTCTTTGCTCGCTATCGCATTTCCCAGCGCAAGACCAGTCTGCGCGGCAATTGCCGTAAATGTGCGAAAATCCGTGTCGGAAAAAGCGTCCGGCTCAACCAGGTTGTCGGCATAGAGAACGCCCACCAATCGCCCCTGGCAAAACAGCGGAGAGCAAAATGCGGCTTGAATACCCGCGCGAACAATGCTCGCTGAGGAAACCAGTCTCGCGTCCGCTCTGGCATCCCGGATGAGAAGCGGGCGATTCTCCTGCCGTACTCTGTTTAGGATCGTGCGGCTCATCACCAGAGCGTGCGGATCGTAAGCGGCCCCCGGGACTGAGCCGCTATTCCCACCCCGCAAACTGATTTCTGCGTTTTCGAAGAACGCTTTCTCCTCGTTCCACAGCAGAACGGCGGCACGCGTGACGTTCTCAATTTTGAACAGGACCTCCACGGCTAGCGCCATCACCTCCTCAACCGAATGACCTTTTGCAAGCGTCATCCCCACTTCATAGAGCAACTCGAGGCTTCGGAGTTGGCCGGGCGTACACGGCTCTGTGCCCGCTGACCTGGCCAGCAACTGCGGGTCCTGCTGCAATTCATCCAGATCCAGGTCCGCCGTCTGGATAGTAAACTTGTCCCCTGTTTCCTCGCGAAAAACAAGCCGGAACGGTCCCATTAGAATGTAATCTTCGCTCTGGAGGGTGACAGGACCAGTCACCCGATGCCCGTTTACTACGACCCCATTCGCCGAGTTAAGGTCGGTAAGAATAGAAGTCCCGCCGGATGCGCATTCTATGCGCGCGTGGTGTCTTGAGACATTCAGATCGTCCAAGACGACATCATTGTCGTCTGCCCGGCCAAGGGTTGTCACTGCTTCCGTGATACGTACAGTCTGGTTCGAACCATCAAGCTGGTGTATTTGTAACGACCGGATTTTCACGGGAGGCCTCGGTACTCCGCCCTAAATTCCAGTGTGGCGCACTACGGGGAGGCGCCTCAGAATACGTCTACCGGGTCAGCCTGCCGGAGTTTCCGCACCGCCAGAGCTCCGGCCAGCGCGCACATGCCCGCTGTTAAGAGATAGACCGCTGCGATCTGAATCCAGGTCATGCGGATAGGCAGCAGAGTGGCCGACCGGGCGATTTCGTACACGCCTAGCGAGAGCAGGACGCCCGGCGGGAAACCCAAAACTGAGAGAAGCAGCGCCTCCTTCAACACCACCGAAAGCAGGTACCGGTCCGGGTAGCCAATGGCTTTGACCGTCGCGTACTCGGAAAGATGTTCGGAGACATCGCTATATAAAATTTGATACACAATTACAGCGCCGACAATCAGCCCTACCAGGACCGAGGTGCGAAAGAAGAACCCCACTGGCAGGCTTGAAGCGAAAAACCTCTTCTCCCGGTCCAGAAAACCTTGCCGCGTCAATACGGTCACATCGCGAGGCAGCGCGGCCGCAATTTTGTCGCGCGCCGTAGCGGCATTCACACCCGGCTTCAGCTTGATTAACCCTATGTTGACGATCCCGAATTTGCGAAACGGCAACAATCGGAGAAAGCTTGTGTCGCTCATGATAATGTTGCCATCATTCGCAAAATTGGCGCCTACGTGAAACAGCGCGACAACGTTCACTCTTCGATGAGATAGCTCCGTTCTTACCGTCCCGTGTTTCCGCATCATTGCAGCCACCGGGCCGAATTCCGGCCGTGAGCCTTCGTCAAAGACCAGGTTTCCGGGTTCGGCGATTTGGCGCCAATGGTTGTTGACGCCCGCCAGATCGAACACGCCGGGCCTGGGCTTAAAGCCAATCGCAAAGATCTGCCGGTTCCGGCGATTCGCCGGATTCTTCCACTGCATCACTCCCATGTAGAGCGCAGAAACGGAGGCTACGTCCTTTATGGCGAGAGCCTGGTATAGCCGCCGCTCCGGGAAACTTTCCGTAGCAACAATGCACTGATAGCGCGGGCTGATCAGAATCAGGTCTGCACTGAGATGCGAATAGAGGAGTGTGACGCTTGTATAAAGCGCATCTTGAAACGCAAGCTGCACCAGTGAGAAGACAACGGTGAACACAACGCCCGCAAGAGCCGTAAACAGACGGCCCTTGGAGTTGGTCAACTGCAACCAGGCAAGTGGAATGTGTGCGCTCAAGGTTGAGCCGCCTCGTTAGAGCTGGGCGCGGGAAAGCCCTAGTATAATATCTGGCTTGCAGAAACGTGTAGTGGTCACGGGGATCGGCGCCGTGAGTCCGAATGGTGTGGGGCGTGAAGCATTCTGGAAAGCTACAACGGAAGGACTCAGCGGGGTTCGCCGGATTGCGCGTTTTGACCCGTCCTCGCTTCCGGTCCAGATCGCCGGCGAGGTTATTGACTTCGACGAAACGCAGCACGTGAGTCCGAAGGAGAGGAAGCACGTCTCTCGCGCCGTACCCCTGGGCTTGGCCGCCATCCGTGAGGCTTTGGCGGATGCCGGTATTGAACCCCGCTCGCTATGTCGCGATAAGTTGCGGCAAATCGGCGTACTCGTCGGATCGGGCGGTGGTAGCGCGGAGTTCGTGGAAGAGCAGTATCGCCTCTACTACGGGCGACGCGAGAGGCAGATGAGCATCTATGGCATTCCCACCGCGACGATTGGCACGCTGGCGAGCGAATTTTCCATGCGTTTTGGATTTCGCGGCCCGAGCCATGTCGTCTCCACCGGCTGCACCTCCTCGACTGATGCGATCGGCTACGCGTGCGATCACATTGCTTCGGGCAGGTTAGACGTAATGATCGCGGGCGGCGTAGATGCTCCCATTGCGCCGCTCATCATACGCGGGTTCCTGTTCATGAAGATCCTCACGCAGAGCTGGAATCAGGAGCCCGCGCGAGGATCGCGGCCCTTTTCGCGCGATCGGGATGGCTTTGTGATCGCCGAAGGCGCTTGGTTCTTCGTTCTGGAGAATATGGAGCGCGCCAAGGCTCGAGGCGCGCATATCTACGGTGAAATTGCCGGCTACGCTTCCACCTGCGAAGCCTATCACCGCGTTCAGTTGGAAGAGTGCGGAGAAGAGCCGGCCTACACCATAACCACCGCCCTTGCCAACGCGGGCATTGACTGCTCCGGCGTCGAATATCTCAATTACCACGGCACCTCCACCCAATTGAACGACCGCATCGAGACGCGCGCGATTAAACTGGCCTTTAACTCTCATGCGTACAAACTGGCGGGTTCTTCGCTCAAGAGCCTGATTGGCCATCCGCAGGGCGCGTGCGGCGCGGCTGGCCTGGCGTGCACTTTGCTTGCGATGCGCGATAGCACCCTTCCGCCAACTCTCAATGTCGAGGAGCCGGATCCGGAATGCGATCTCGACTATATCTCCGATCTCGGCCGCCGCAAGCAGATTGAGTGGGCCGTTTGCAATTGCATTGCGTTCGGCAGCAAGAATTCCGCGCTCGTCGTCCGAAAAGTCGCTTGATGCGGCCTTCACAGACTGGGCACTTGCGTCATCCTAAGGCAACTCTCCAAAATAAGTCCCAGCGGAATGGCGAAATCGCGAAAGGCCTGTTCGTCATCGGCCGAGAACGGCCTTCCTCCGCTCTTGTTTAAAAGCTGTGCGACCGCGACGACCTGCTTGCGCCGGTCGAAAATGGGCATGCACAAAATGCTTTGGGTTCGATAGCCCGTACGCTGGTCTACCTCGCGATTGAAATCCGGGTCGCTGTAGGGATCCGGGATGTTTAACGTCTGGCCGCTGCGCGCCACGCGGCCCGCGATTCCGCTAGTGATGGGCAATTTGATTTCAAGCGGTTCCGAACTGTCGCTTTCGGCGATTTTAGAGCGAAGTTCTCCACGCTCAGGATCGACCAGGAAGATAGTTCCGCGGTCGGCATCCAGCAACTCACGAATCTTGAGCACAACCGCTTCCAGAATTTGATCCAGCATCGCCTGCACAGCTTGCTCGTTTGCCAGATCCATAGTGTTCAGGAACTGCTCAAATTCGGTCGTCATCTGGTCCAGCACGGTCAAAAACTGCTTGCCGGACATGCTGCTGACATGTCGCACCAGGTCACCCTTCCGCTGCAGCTTGGCGAATGCGGAGAGGAGTTGGCCCGTACTCGCCGCCAGGCCCGCCACAAACGACGTGATGCGGCCATCTTCGAGCGTCAGGATGCGATCGGCTAGATCGAGAATGCGATTGTCGTGTGTAACCAGCAGAATGGCGCAGCCCTGTTCCTTGGCAAGGCGCTGAATCAGCTCAACCACCTCGCGTCCGGTCTTCTTGTCGAGCGAGGCAGTCGGCTCGTCGGCGAGAATGATCTTGGGATGTCTTACCAGGGCGCGTGCGATCGCCACCCGCTGCCGTTGCCCTCCCGATAGCTTCGAAGGAGGAGCTTCCATTCGATTGCCCAGCCCCACTTCACGCAGCGCGGCCTCGCTGCGTGCGCGCGCCTCGCCGGCCGAGAGGCCAAACTCGAGACCCAATGACATCTGCACATTCTGACGCGCGGTCAGGGCTTCCAGTAAGTTGTGCGCCTGAAAGATGAACCCTATATTGGCCCGTATGCGCACCAGGTCCCGGTTGCCGGCATCTCTCAACTCGCGGCCCAGAATGCGCAGGCTGCCTTCTTCGACGGAACGCAATGCTCCAGCCAGGGTAAGCAGCGTGGTTTTGCCCGAGCCGGAAGGGCCGTTAATAATGACAATCTCTCCCGCGAGGATGTCGGCGGAAACGTCGAACAATATCTGCCGGCGCAGCGTCCCGCTGCCGTAATAGTGATTCACGTTGCGGATGGAAATGACCGGGTCCACGGACACCGCTTAAAATATCTCCGCTGGATCGGCGGAACGCAGCTTGCGCATCGCCAGCGCCGCTGCAAAAGCGCACGTGATTGCCGCTAGCGGGTATACCGCCAACACCCGCAGCAGTGTCATCCGGATGGGTAGCGCGGTCGCGGAATGAACAACCTGGTAGATGCCGGCGGCCACCAGAAGGCCCGGGCCGAACCCCAGAATTGACAGAATTAAAGCCTCTTGCAAAATGACCCGGAACAACCGCAGATCTGAATAGCCAATGGCCTTCAAAGTAGCGTATTCGGCCAGGTGCTCGGAGACGCCGCTGTACAGGATTTGATACACAATCACCGCGCCTACGATCAGTCCCATAATCAGCGAAGCGCGAAACAGAAACCCAATCGGCAGGCTGCTGCTCCAATAGTTCTTCTCGCGATCGAGAAAGCCCTGTTTTGTCAAGACGGTCACATCAGGCAGCATGCCCGCAAGAGTCGCTCTCACGGCCTCAGCCTGGCTGCCGGGTTTGAGTTTGATCAATCCGGCATCGATATCGCCCCACTGGCGGGCTGGCGCCAGCCGAAGGAAGTTCGTGTCGCTGGTAATGATGTGGCCGCTGTTCGCGAAACTCGCACCCATCCGGAACAGACCTACGACTTCAACGCGTCTTCGCGAGACTTCGGTGATTACGGTTCCATTCTTCCGAAACAGACTGCCGATCGGTCCAAACTCCGGTCGTGAAGCTTCGTCGAACAAAATGGCTCCGGGTTCCCCAAGCTGCGCCAGATGACGGTCGATGCCCGGAAAATTTAACACTCCCGGCCGCGGTTTGAACCCCACCAGGAAGATGAACCGCTCATCGTGATTCACCGGATTGGTCCACTCCGCCGTGTCCATATAAATCGGAGTGATCGAGTCCACTTCGTGAACCGAGAGAGCTCTATATAGCAGGCGCTCCGGAAAGCTCTCCCTGGCAACGATGCACTGATAATGAGGACTGATGACCACCAGGTCGGCATTCATCCGGGAATACAGTTGAGTGATGCTGGTGTAGAGCGCATCCTGAAACCCAAGCTCCACCAGTGCCAGTATGACGGCGAACGCAATGCCCGCAATCGCCGCGAAAAAACGTCCTCTCAGCTTGACCAGCATGAGCCAGGCCAGAGGAACGTTCGCGGTCACGGTTGAATCACCACGTTCACCTTGCCGTGTATGAGGCTCGCAACCCGAGCACCGTCTTTCAGCCGGATCCAGACTTTGAAAACGCGCGCGTCCGCAAAACTCACGGGGTCAAGCGGTAAAACGTCAGCTTTCGCAATGGCCGTTCCCACCGTCTCAACTACACCCGAAAGCTGGCCCGGAAAAAGATCGCTCGTAATGGTCGCCTGCTGGCCGGCATGGACGCGTGCGATATCCGTCTCGTAGACTTCCGCCTTGACATACATCGACCCGGTTTTTCCAAGTTCAAGCAGTCCTTGCGGCCCTAACTCTTCTCCCGGATAAGCGATAATCTTCACGACCCTGCCGGCCGCGGGCGCGTAGACCAGCGCCGACTTCAAATTCAGGCGCGCCCGCCCGGCCTCCGCGGCCGCGACATTCAATTCCGATTGCGCCACATCGATATCGGTCGGCCGAACTTCAGAAATACTCTCAAGCCGGTGCTGCGCTTCCTGTAGGCGTTGCTCGTCCGTTTGCACCGCAAGCCGGCGGGCATCCAGCTCTGCCGCGGAAACATCGGTTTGCTTGCGGAGCGCTGAAAATCGTTGATACTCGGAGCGGGCATTCTCGAGCGCAGCCTGGATTTGCGTAACGGCGGCCTTCTGTGCCGCGATGTCCGAGGCACTGGCGCCCGCCTTCACTTGTGCCAGTCGGGCCCGCGCCAGCTCGACTCGCGCGTCCGCCAGGTGAACCGCCGCCTGCAGTTGCTCCCTTCCATCCAGAATTGCGAGCAACTGCCCAACGCGCACCTCATCGCCTTCACGTACCTTCAAGTCAACCACCCGCTGCGGCCGCCCTTCGAAATAGTTCGCCATCACAGCCAGCACTCCATTTTGCGGCTCGATGTAACCCAGGCAGCCCACCCGCCTGCTGCTGTCGACTTTGGAAGGCGGCGCAGACTTTACACTTTCAGATGACGCCAGTATCTTCGGAGATGTCCGCAACTCCAGCCCAGCCGCGAACGCTAACACCAGAACCAAAACGGCCAGGAGTGGAAGGAGCGTCCGCCGTGCCCGCGGCACGACTCGATGTTTCCGACCCTCAGGGGACATTTAGCATATATTATCCGCATGCATTTTAAATCCGATCAATGGAACCGTGTAGATGCTTAGTTCCAGATGTGCAGGCGCTTGCGTTCTGCTGCTCGCCCTGAAGTGTCTGGGTCAATCGAATTCGCCTGGCCGACCGGTTCTGGACCTGAGCCTGGAGAAGGCAATCGCGATAGCAATTTCCTCTCCGGGAAACGCCAACATACAGATAGCGCAGGAAACGGAGCAGTTAGCTCATTCCCGTTACACCAATGCGCGCGCGGACCTTTTGCCCACCCTCGATGGCTCGGTAGCGGAGCAGAATCTGACTGTCAATCCGAGGGCCATGGGCCTTCGTTTCGAAAGCCCTCTATTCACCGTTCCAAATGAGGTCGGACCGTTCTCTACCTTTGACGCCCGGTTACGGCTCAACCAGAACATTCTCAATCTCAGCGCGATCCGCCACTGGCAGGCTGCGCGCCAGGATATCCAGTCGGCCAAATCGGAAACCGACAGCGTGCGCGAGCATGTCGCCGGAACCGTCGCGAGGCTTTATGCGGGTGTCTTGCGCGCCGATTCGCAAATTGCCGTGTCGAAGGCCAACATTGCAGACGCGGAAGCGCTGCGCGATCTGGCTTCTCATCGAGCCTCGGCAGGGGAGGGCACGGAACTCGATGTCGCACGCGCCAACCTGAATGTTGCACGGGAGCAGCAGCGAATGCTGGCAGCCGAGGCCGATCGCACTCGTACGCAGCTTGATCTGATTAAGCTTCTAAATCTGGATTGGAATACGGTCCTGAGTTTGACGGGTAAACTTGACGACGTGCATCCGGAGGCGCTCAGCGTAGAGCAGGCCATGACGATCGCGCTCAAATCACGAGCCGACTTCAAGCTGCAGCAGAACCGCATCGAGAGTGCAAAGCTAAACTACCGCGCCGCTAAGCTGGAGCGTCTACCCTCCGTGGCGGGTTATGCGGACTACGGCGTTTTGGAGGGCGTCCAAACCCATACGGTGGGCGCGGCCCTGCGGCTGCCTTTGTTCGATGGCGGAAGGATTGAATCGGACCGGCTGGAAGCTGCGTCGCTAATGCGCCAGCAGCAGATCCACCAAGCGGAGATTAAGAGTCAGATCGAGTTGGACGTTCGGAAAGCGCTCGCAATCTTGGGCTCGGCGCAGCAGCAGATTCGGGTCTCGGAACAGGCCGTAGCTCTGGCCCAGGAGGAGGTCGCTCGTTCGCGCCGCCGCTATAACGCGGGAATCGCGAACAGCCTGGAAGTGATCGATGCTCAAACGCAGGTGGAGATCGCGCGCGACGATCGCGTAGCTGCGTTATTCAACTACGCCAGCGCCTGCATTGGCTTGGCTCAGGCCACCGGCACGGTCGCGAAGATGGTCTTTTGAAAGTTTCCCGCGCTCATCGCTTGGGCAGGCTTGCAACCCATGCGAGGCCTACGCTGAGCGCAAGAAATCCGCCCGTGATCCAGTTTCGTTGCAGACTCTTGCGCGATCGGAAGGTCGCATAATCGGCCATCATAAACAAGAGTAGAAGCGTTCCTACTGCTAGCCCCGGCCCTAAAATCTTCCAGTCGTTTCCAACCAGGGGCGCCGAAGCCCCGAATCCAAGTATCGAAACCGCGAAAAGTCCCCAGGCAAGCAAGATTGCTTGTTTCTGTTTAAGCCGGTGCGTAAGCGCGCGTAAACCGAACGCCGCATCGTGTTCCCGATCCGGTAGCGTGTTGCTCATATTCAGCGCCACCGAAAGCAGTGCGCCCAATGGATAGGCAAGCAGCAACATCCGCTCGAACCGGCCCGCCGCGGCGAAGCCCCACAGCGGCAGCGTGGGAATGCCGATTGCGTAGGGAACCCAGCTCAGCAAAGACCTCTTTGCCTGAACGTCATACCAAACGCCCAGTAAGAGAATGAGGGCCGAAAAACAGGCGGTTAGCAAATTCAGCCTCACTGAGAGCAACATTCCCGTAATCGCCAGAACCAGCGCCTGCCAGAGTGCAAACTTTGGAGTGACCAGCCCCCGCACCAGCGGCTTCCTGGGCTTTGCAAGTTTATCCAGGGAGTAATCGCAATAATCGTTCAGAGCGCCCACCGCTCCATAGATCGCGATCACAGCTAAAAAAAGGGTTGCCAGGCTCCTGAGATCTGTTCCTGTGGATGCCAGTCGCATGAACAGGACGGCTGGCAAGGCCTGCAGCAGAATTGTTTCGAGCGGCTGCATCAGATGAAATGCGCCCACAACCTGCTTCCATAAGCCTTCGAGAGAGGCAGAAGGGGATTGCGCTGAATCGGTCATTTGGCATCCATTGCTTCCGTCCAGGGATAGCCGGTGCTGAAATAACTGCAGGGGTGGCGCTAGCATAACACATACGGCGCTGCTTGCGTTCTCAATGCTCATTTCCCATGAAAAGAATCCCTAGCCGCGAACTGCTCGACGACGACGCAGGTACACCAGCAGAAGTGGCGGATTCGCTGGCTGATATTCGCTTTCTTAACCATTATTTCGGCGGCGTGCCAACCACCAGGCGCATGATTGAACGGGTCGCCAGGTCAACTGGAAGATGCAGCTTCTCCATGCTGGAGGTCGCGGCGGGTTCCGGAGATTTGCCGCATTCCGTTCGGAATGCGCTTCTTCCAAAGGGTATTCGCCTGGAAATCACGCTATTGGACCGCTGTTCCAGCCATCTTGGAAACAGCGAAAACAAAGTCGTCGGTGACGCGCTGGCTCTTCCGTTTCCCGGAGGCAGCTTCGATCTGATTAGCTGCTGCCTTTTCGTTCATCACCTGGCGTCTGCGGAGGTGAATATCTTCGTGAAGGAGGCGCTGCGCTGCTCGCGCGTGGCGGTGTTGATTAACGATCTGGTTCGGCATCCGGTTCACTTTGCGGCGGCTTGCGCGGGCCGCCTGATTTACCGCAGCCGCATTACGCGCAATGACGCTCCCGCTTCGGTACGCCAGGCATACACCGCCGGCGAGATGCGCGGAATGCTGCAGCAGAGCGGGGCCGCGCGGACGGAGATCATGCGCTCCTATTTCTACCGCATGGGTGCAATCCTCTGGAATAGCCCAGCCTCGATGAATGGAAGAACCCGTCCCCATGTATGATCTGGTTGTTATCGGTTCCGGGCCGGCGGGTTCCTCTGCCGCCATAACCGCGGCGCGATCGGGCGCACGCACATTGCTTCTGGAGCGGGGGCGATTTCCACGAACTAAGGTGTGTGGAGAATTTGTTTCCGCTGAATCGCTGGGCTTATTGTCCTGGTTGTTGGATTCGCGCGGGAAGGACCTGCTGAACGAGGCGAATCGCATCCCCAAACTCCGGATCTTCTCCGATGGGCTCGTCCTTACAAGCCAACTCGATCCTCCTGCTGCCAGCGTTTCCCGCTTCGACCTGGATGCCGCGCTCTGGGAGGCGGCCGGAAGCAGCGGTGTCGAAGCGCGCGAACAGATTACAGTCGAGGCGCTCTCAGGCGGAGGGCCTTTCATCGTTTGTGCCGGTGAGAATGCGTTCGAAAGCCGGAGTGTTATTAACGCCTCCGGACGGTGGTCTCGCCTCACGGCTGCGGGTCTGATAAATAGCAAGCCAGGGAAAAAGTGGCTGGGGGTGAAAGCGCATTTCGCCGAGGAACAACTTTCTCAGTCTGTTGATCTTTATTTCTTCCCCGGCGGCTACTGTGGGGTCCAGCCGGTCGTCCTCCGCTCGCAAGGAAAGGAAAACCGGATCAACGTTTGTGCCATGGTGCGGACCGACATTGCTTCTACCTTGAGCGGCGTGTTTGAGCAGAATTCCTTTCTCCAGGAACGGAGCCGGCATTGGAGCCAACTCACGGAGCCGGTCAGTACCTCGCCCCTGATTTTCCGTGAACCGCGGCCACTGCAGGGAAACGTCTTGCTCGCGGGCGATGCGGCTGCATTTGTCGATCCCTTTGTAGGCGACGGTATTTCACTGGCCCTTCGTAGCGGCGCTCTGGCGGCGAGGGCGCTGATCCCATACGTCTCGAAAAGAACTTCACTTGCAGCCGCTGCGCAGTCCTATCGTCGTGCTTATGAAAGCGAACTAGGGCCGGTTTTCCGTGTCTCCTCCAGATTGCGTCCGATATTCTTCCTGCTGCCCCGAGTTCTGCGCGTCGCGCTTTTAGCCGGGCTCAAACGTAGCCCAGCCCTCGTCCGATACTTCGTGCAGCACACGCGCTGACTTCCGGACTCTTATCAGCTATGCTGCAAAAAGAAATGCATCGCAAGGTCGTTATTTTCGGAGGCGGCGGGCAGCTTGGCGTGGAGTTGTGCCGGGAGTTTGAACGCCGCCAATGGGTAGTCCAGAAATTTGACCGGCAATCGCTGGACGTAACCGACAGCGCCAGCGTCGAGCAGGCAGTCGCGCAATCGGAAGCGCAGGTGGTGATCAATGCCGCTGCGTACAACCAGGTAGATATCGCGGAACGGGAGCCGCTCCCCGCATACCAGGCGAATGCTCTTGCTGTACGGAACCTGGCGATGGCTTGCCGGCAGTCGGATGCTCACCTCGTGCACTATTCGACCGATTACGTCTTCGACGGCACCAAAGGTAGTCCGTACGTAGAGACGGATAAGCCTCACCCGCTAGGCGCCTATGCCGTCTCGAAATTAGCAGGCGAACTCTATGCTCAGGCTTATTTGGCCGATCCGCTCATCATAAGAACTTCAGGCGTGTTTGGGCCGGGCGGCATGTTTACTCCCCGCGGAAATTTTGTCGAACTCATGCTCAGGATGGCCAAGGGCGATAATCCAATCCGCGTCGTGGCGGATCACGTGGCATCCCCGACCTATGCTCCTGCCATGGCGTCCCGGACTGCGGATCTCGTCGAACGCAATATCGCCGGGTTGTTTCATATGGGGGGCGGCGAGGCCATCTCCTGGTACGATTACGCCAAATTGATCTTCGAGCTGGCCGGATTATCGCCCTCTCTCCAGCCGACCGATGAAAGGGAATACCGGACCGCGGCTCGCCGGCCAAAGTTCTCGGCGCTTTCCAATCGGAAACTGGAAGCAGCGGGAATTGCTCCCATGCCTCCTTTACGGGGGGCCGTGCGCGATTACCTAGAGGCGAGAGAGCACGTCACTGCGCATCGTTCGAAGTAGCGTAGTAGCCTTCCCGCGCCTGAGCGCGATAGTCGGAATTGTCCACCTTGATCTGGATGTGCCGGAACGTGCCGTCTCGCTTTGGGTTGGTCGATTCGTATCCGATCGAATACTGGTTCCGAAGCTCTTCCTGAATTTCATTGAAAACCTGGTTCAGCGGATGCTTGCGGCTGACGGTGAAAACGTGCCCGCCGGTTTCTTCCGACATTTTGCGCAGATCGCGCTCACCGCCACCGCCCCCGAACATGATCCCGCCTTGCGCGTAAAACCCCCGGTCCACGTAGTAGATGCTGTAAATGATTGCGTCAGCCCGCTGCGCCGCTTCGATGGCGGTCTTGATGTTATATGTGCTGCCCTGATCCTCTCCATCGGTAATCAGGATCAGAGCTTTACGTCCCACCTCGCTCTTGAGCTTTTCGTTCGACGCAAGATAGACCGCATCGAAAAGCAGCGTGCCCTTGGGATTGCCCGACGTTGGCAAGGGTCCGGTGTTGACGTTCGGAATTGGGCCGCCGCCAATCATCGGAGTCTGCCCATCGCCCCGCAGGTCCCTGAGCGCGGCTGTAAGTAAGCGCGGAGAACTGGTGTAGTCCTGTAGCAGTTCCGTATCTTTGCCGAAGGAGATGAGAAAAGCCTCGTCCTTTGGCCGGATCACGCTGGAGAAGAAAGCGGAAGCGGCATCCCGCTCGATATCGATCAGCCGTTCCTGGCTTGCGCTGATATCGATCAGCAGCCCGAGGGTAAGCGGCAGATCCGTTTCCCGGGAGAACCGTTCGATCGTCTGCGCCTTACCGTCTTCGGAAATACTGAAATTGTTCTTTTCCAGGTTCGGGATGAGCTGACCGCCCTTCTTGGCTTTCACAGTGAAGAAAATGTTGACCAGGTCAACATTAACGCGGATGGTTGGTTCCTGGGAGGCGGGCTGGTCCTGGCTTGGGGAGGGCTGAACGCCCTGCGAGGATTGGCAAATCCCTTGCCCCCCGGTCCCCGCCAGTAACGCAGCCGCCACGCTGCCAAGAAGTAAAGGTCGAACAAAACTGCTCATGTGGTTATGATGATCGTCTGGGCTTTCCTTCGCTCCTATGCAAGCCGCCACTCTGCACCTTCAAAGCGCCGATCCAGTTATGGCGCAGATTATCGAGCGTGTCGGAGCCTATCGGCTCTTGACCCGAGAGCCAAGTTTCGAGACGTTAGCCCGGTCCATCACGTTCCAACAACTCAGCGGCAAGGCCGCTTCCACCATTTTCGGACGTTTGAGAAAGGCCGTTGGCCGGAGGTTTACCGCCGCGGCATTCCTGAAGCTGACACCCGAAGAACTGCGAGGATGCGGGCTGTCGAGGCAGAAAATCGCTTCGCTTACGGACCTGGCGGAGCGAGTAGCGCGCCGCCAGCTTAACTTTCGAGCCCTGGTGGAGCTCGAAGACCAGGAGATCATCGCGCTGCTCTCGCAGGTGCGCGGCGTGGGCGTCTGGACCGCACAGATGTTCCTCATCTTTTCCCTGCAGCGCCCGAATGTGCTTCCCTTGGCCGATCTCGGAGTTCGCAGCGCGGTGCGGATCGCCTACGGCCTCTCGGCTCTCCCCACAGCCGCGGAGCTGGCCCGGATCGCGGAGAAATGGCATCCCTACTGCTCGGTCGCCAGTTGGTATTTATGGCGCAGCCTGGACGGATCCGCAGAAATCTAGTTCGTGACGCCACGCTTGCGCCTTACGCATTCACCGGCGGTAAAGGACGATCCGGCTTGAAGACCAAAACGCCAAGCGGCGGAATCACGAGGGCCGCCGATGCAGGCCTTCCATGTGATGCCGTCGGCGCCGCCATGATCGCCCCTCCGTTTCCCATATTGCTGCCGCCGAAAATTTCGGCATCGGAGTTGAAGATCTCGCGATGCAGCCCCGCTTCCGGAAAGCCGATCCGATAACCGCCTTGCGGCGTCGGAGTAAAGTTGCAGACGAACACAAGATAGTCGTCGCGGCGCTTCCCCCGTCGCACAAAAGAAATGATCGAATTCTCGTGATCGTGGAAATCGATCCACTCGAAGCCCCAGTATTGGAAATCGACTTCGTACATGGCCGGCTCGCTGCGGTATAGCGTATTCAGCGCGGCGCAGAATGTCTTGAATTTTTGATGAACAGGGAACTGAAGCAGCCACCATTCTACCTGTGCCTGGTAGTTCCACTCGGCGGTCTGTCCAATTTCTGACCCCATGAACAGCAACTTTTTCCCCGGATGGCTGTACATGTAACTCAAGAATGCGCGCGCATTCGCGAAACGCTGCCATTCGTCGCCTGGCATCTTGTCCAAAAGGGCGCGCTTGCCATAAACTACTTCGTCGTGCGAGATCGGCAGGACAAAGTTTTCGGTAAAGGCGTAAATCATGCTGAACGTGATGTCGTTCTGATGGTATTTGCGAAAGATCGGGTCGCGTTCGAAGTATTGGAGCATGTCATGCATCCAGCCCATATTCCACTTCATCGTGAAACCCAAACCGTTCAAATAAACCGGCCGCGAAACGCCGGTGAATGCGGTTGATTCCTCGGCGATCGTAATAGCTCCGGGCACCTGGTGCACCAATTCATTGGTTTTGCGCAGAAAATCGATCGCTTCCAGGTTTTCGTTGCCCCCGTAGATATTCGGCATCCACTCGCCCGCTTTTCGTGAGTAGTCAAGGTAGAGCATGGACGCCACCGCATCCACTCGCAGCCCGTCCACGTGGTACTTCTTCAGCCAAAACATGGCGTTCGAAATAAGGAAGGAGCGCACTTCATTCCTGCCAAAGTTAAAGATGAGCGTTCCCCAATCGCGGTGCTCGCCGAGGCGCGGGTCTTCGTGCTCGTAGAGCGCTGTTCCATCGAAGAACGCCAACCCATGCGCATCTTTCGGAAAGTGAGCGGGTACCCAGTCCATCACCACTCCAAGTCCAGCCTGGTGGCAGCAGTCGATGAAGTACATGAAATCTTGCGGCGAGCCGAAGCGCGAAGTAGGAGCAAAATAGCCCACTACCTGGTATCCCCACGAAGGCGCGAACGGATGTTCTGCAATGGGCATTAGCTCAATGTGCGTGTAACCCATCTCTTTGACGTAGGGCACCAGCTTCTCCGCCAGCTCGCGATAGTTCAGCACTCGATCGTGCTCACCCTTCATCCACGAGCCGAGGTGGACTTCGTAAAAAGAGACCGGGCTATCGAGCCAGTTGATTTTGCCCCGCTGCTCCATCCAGCCGTGGTCATGCCACTCGTAGGAATGGATGTCGGCAACAAGCGATGCGGATTTCGGCGGCGTTTCCATCCAGAATCCGTACGGATCGGATTTCATCTGGCTGTAGCCACGAAAGCGCGATTTCACCGAATATTTGTAGGGCGAACCCACTCCGACACCCGGGATAAAAATTTCCCAAACGCCTCCGGTTCGCTGCCGCATCGGATTCCGCCGGTTGTCCCATCCATTGAAATCACCCACAACGCTCACGACGATGGCATTGGGCGCCCACACCGCGAAGCGTGTGCCCTCCACTCCCGCCATTGTCGTCACGTGTGCGCCCAGCGAATTGTAGCCTTCATAGTTCGTTCCTTCGCCGATCAGGTGAAGATCGAAATCGCTGATGAGTGGCGGGAACCTGTAGGCGTCCTCTTGCTCGGAAACACCCCCCTGATGGTCGGTTATGCGGAACCGGTAATCTCCCGGCTCGCTCGCCGTGCGAGCGGTGAAGAGGCCCGCCGAATGAGCACGCTCCATCGGTATGGATTTCCCGTCGACGGCGACTGCTACTTCCTTCGCCTGCGGCAGGAACGCCCGGATCTCCCACTCGGCCTTCGGATCGCTTCCCGCGGCATGCGGTCCCAGCACCGCGAACGGATCGCCGTGATAGCCTCCTGCAATTGCTTCGAGTTCTTGGTCGGTCATCGCACGTTTATTATGTCAGGGGAAGCTGCCCACGGATCTCCAGACTTATATCCATTCCCTCGACAAAGCGGAACTCCATCTCCACCTCGAAGGATCCGTCGAGCCGGAAACCATCCAGGAGCTTGAACCCTCACTGTCTCTGGACGAGATTCGGGCCAATATTCACTACACAGGATTCGCTGGATTTTTGAAAGCGTATGTCTGGGTCGCCCGCAAGCTCAATTCGATTGAATCCTATGCCCTGGCGACACGCCGGCTTGTTGAGCGGCTGCACTCCCAAAACGTTAAGTATGCGGAGATCACGTTGTCTGCGGGGGTGATTTTGTGGAAAGAGCAGCGAATAGAGCCGATTTTCGAGGCGATCTGCAAGGAAGTAAAGCAGTTTGGGAAGGTTGAGGTCGGCTGGATCTTTGACGCAATTCGGCAGTTTGGCGCCGAAGCAGCCGCTCGTGTGTTCGACTTGGCCCGCGAATTCCGACAGGCCGGTGTAGTAGGAATCGGAATCGGGGGCGATGAAGAGCGCGGCCCGGCGGTTTGGTTTGAGCAACTCTACCGCGCGGCGAAGGATGAGGGTCTGGGCCTCACCTGCCACGCCGGTGAGATGGCCGGGGCGGAAAGCGTCTGGCAGGCTCTCCGCATCGGCGCCGAACGGATTGGGCACGGCATACGGGCCATTGCGGATCCGCAACTGCTCGCAGCGCTTCGCGAGCGGGACATTCCACTAGAGGTGTGCCCGACCAGCAACGTGTGCACCGGTGCGGCGCCAAATCTAACGGAGCACCCTCTGCGAAGGCTCTGGGATGCCGGTGTTCCCATCGTTTTGGGGACCGACGACCCGGCCTTGTTTCACACCAGCCTGGTGCATGAATACACTCTCGCCGGGGAGATCTTCGGGTTTAGCCGCAAGGAGTTGGCCACGCTCGCGGAGAACAGCCTTCGGTATCGGTTCGGTCAGCCGCGCCCTTGACCGACGCGCTCTTCGAGCAGCAGCCGCAGCAGGGCTTCCAGCTCTCGTATGCGGTCGTTAATCTGCTCCAGGTCGGCTTCTTCCGATTCGGCGCATGCGGCTACACGACCATGTTCCAGCGTGCCAAGAGCCGCGGAACGCGCGCCGACCACGCGCCCGGGAATGCCCACAACCGTCGCGCCATCGGGAACGGAATGAACCACCACCGAGCCGGCGCCGACTTTTACGTCATTGCCGAGATTGATATCGCCCAAAATGGCCGCGCCGGTTCCGACCACTACCCGATTACCTAGGGTTGGGTGGCGCTTCCCGCGTTGATTCCCTGTACCGCCCAGCGTCACTCCCTGGTAGAGCAATACATCATCCCCGATTTCGGCGGTCTCGCCGATCACAACACCCATGCCGTGGTCGATAAAAAGACCCCGGCCGATCTTCGCTCCGGGATGAATCTCAATGCCCGTCAACCAGCGCGCAAATTGGGAAATACTTCTCGCAATCACATACCATCCGTGCCGGTAAAAAAAATGGCTTACCCGGTGAAAGTACACGGCGTGCAGCCCCGGATAGCAGAGCAGAACTTCCAAACTGCTCTTCGCGGCCGGATCCTCGCGCTTGATGGTCTGAATGTGCCCGCGCAGCGACATCGTTCTTATTGTCTCTTAACCTAGATGCCGGTCAAATCGAACAGGGTGCTGCATCATTAGGAAATGCACACGGACCGCCTGTACTACAGCGACGGCTACCTCACAGATTTTGCGGCGGCAGTTGTCGACAGCGCCAACGGCGGATGCACGGTCTATTTGGATCGCACTGCGTTCTACCCGGCAAGCGGCGGGCAGCCTCGCGATGCGGGAATTCTCGGAGAGCGGGAAATCGTCGATCTGATCGACGAGGGAGACCGGATTGCGCACGTGCTGGCCGCCCCGTTGCAATCCGCGGTAGCTGAAGGGCGCATCGATTGGTCTCGCCGGTACGACCACATGCAGCAGCATACCGGACAACACTTGCTTTCCGCGGTTTGGTCTGAGCTGTTCGATTTGCAAACCCTTAGCTTCCATATGGGCGTTGAGGTCTCGACCATCGAGCTTGCTGCCCGGGAAGTAACCCAGGCTCAGCTCGATGCGGTCGAAGAGCGCGTCAACCGCATCGTGCGCGAAGCGCGGAATGTGAGCATTTCGTTGGAGGACGCGGCCGGGGTGAAGGGGCTCCGGAAGCCGTCGCAACGGGAGGGCGCGTTGCGAATCGTGACCATTGAAGGCCTGGACCGCAGCGCCTGCGGCGGCACACACGTCCATTCCACGGCTGAACTTGGACCCATTCAGATTCGTGGATCTGAGAAGATCCGGGCCAATGTTCGGGTTGAATTCGTGTGCGGTATTCGAGCCCTTCGCCGTGCAAAGCGGGATTATCGAGTGGTCGCCGAGCTTGCACGGCATGCTGCGACCTCAATCGATAAGCTGCCCGAGCATGCCTCCAGTGTCCGCGAGCGCCTCGTCGCGGCTGAAAAAGACCGGCAGAGGCTTGCCCTCGAACTGGCCCGCCGGGAAGGCGATATGCTTTACGGCCGAATGGCAGAAGGGCCGGATGGGATCCGCCGTGCCCGGATCGAGGTGGCGGACCTGGACGATCCAGGTCGCGCTCAGGCCCAGGCGTTCGCCGCTCGAAGCAAAGCCGTTATGGTGATTGTTGCTACCCGCCAGCCTGCCATTCTGGTTGCCTGCTCGCCCGATACCGGCTTGGATGCGGGGAAAATTGTGAAAGAAAAGCTGACGGCGCGGGGAGGACGAGGAGGGGGATCGGCTATCTTCGCGCAGGGAAGCCTACCGGATGCGGCGGTCGCTGAGGCGATCGTCAGAGCCTTGGGGTTCCCGTGATCCCACACAGGCGGCCGTTAGAACCTCTTTGGCACCTTTGTTTCCAATTCTTTAACTAACCCGTCACTGCAAAACCAATTGCAACCAGACCGCCGGCGAACGAAACCGCCATAAAGGCGACCAGAAGCCTGCCGCTCGCGGGCAGACCTTTGAGATCCTTCCAGGCGGCGATCCCCCACAGCATCGCCAGCAGGACCGAAGCCAACGGCACGATAAATCTGCCCGCAGGGCTGATACCCGATGTTGAGGGTGCGGCACTGATCACGGCTGCGGCCAGGGCCCCAGCCAGGAAGACCACGCCGCCGGCCCATCCCAAAATGTGCTTCTGCCATTTGCCCCTGAGATAGTCATTGAAACGAAGCGATCCTCCTTCAATGGCAATCCTCATGAAATAAACGCCAAAAACGATTGTCGATAGGAATATTCCGATCCCAAACAGAAGAATTCCGGCGTAAGGCCCGAGTCCGTATTCCGGGTCCATGCTGCCGGCTGCGATCGGGAAACACAGCCCCAGGGCGATTCCCCCCAGGATCCCGGCAATCACTCCTTTTGTAGATTTTCGCGATCCCTGTTTGTGGAGTGCCCGCTTGTTTGGATTTTCCCGACCGCGCTGTTCCCTCTTTAATCCCGCGGAAGCCCCGAGCAGAACTGCCAAAAGCATAAGCAATATCCCGATACTCAACAGCGCAGCGTTATTTGCCCGAAGATCAAAACAACTCCAGATCAGAAGGGCTGTTGCGGCGGATATAGGAAATGCGAGAGACATTCCCACCAGTGAGATCGCCGCAACCAGAAGCATGTTCCCCAAGTTAAAGATCAGACCGGCCAGAACAACCCATGCCTGTTCCGTGCGGCCCGCCACTAGCATGCGGTCTGAAAATGCCAGTTCACCAGAGCTTCCTAACGTATACGCCGCGATCACGGCGAGCGCAAGGACGCCAATTGCGAAGTCGAAGTAGAACAGTTCGAATCGCCACCGGGTCCCCGTCAGCTTGAACAGATTAGCCCACGAACCCAGGCATATAAAGGAAAGCAGCAATAGCAGCAGCGCGGAAGAAGACGTTGTGGGTATAAGCAAAGAGAGCGACCTGGTCCCTTAGCCGTGCCGCTCGCGCCTACTGGCGCCAGCCGCTTTGCAGCGACACCAGGGTTGTGGGCGGCGGCGCCTGTTCTGCCGGGCCGAAATAGTGCTCGTCAGACAGATTGTGATACACGCTGCCGGCGATTCCTGAAGCGATGGGTCCGCTAGTGCCACGGCCCCCGGTTAGCAGGACCACTACCACCAGCTTGTTCCTTCCGACATCGTTAAAGGAACCAAACCATCCGAGGTGAACGCCCGGTTGTGCCGTATCGGTGCAGGTTCCGGTCTTTCCGAAAATAGGCTCGTTCGGATCAAAGTTGGCGCGGCGCGCTGTACCGTATTCGACCGCACCCATCATACCCGGCTTGATCTGCGGAACCAGGTCGGCAATGTCCAGTTCCCGCTTAATACGAGGCACGAATTTCTGAACGTCCTCCTGGCTCTTTGGGTATTGAAGGTAGTACATCGTGCCGCCGTTGGCGATGGTGCTCACGATGCTCGTCAGCTCCAGCGGCGTCAGCCGGATTCCATCACCGAAGCTGGTCATCATGCCAACGCCGCTTTCGGGCGGCTCTGCCGTCAGATACCCAGCTTCCTCACCCGGGATATCCAGGCCGGCCTTTTCGCCGAGTCCGAACAGCTTGGCGTACTTCTCCACACGATCAAAGCCCAGCTCCTGGCCGAGTTTGGCAAAAAACATATTGTTGGAGCGTGCCAGCGCGTGCGTCATATCCATCGAGAACCGGCGGGTCAGGTGGACCTGCTTTGTCGAGTCGACGATGCCTTCGCTAAGAGATGCGAGGGAGACAACCATCTTGACCGTCGAGCAAGGCTGAAAAGCTCCTTGGCTGGCGAGCTTTTGGTTGACCATGCTCAGGATCCGTCCGGTCTGAGGATCTGCTACAACAATACTTCCGTTATACGGCCCCAGAGCATCCACTGCTGCCTTCCGAACCACAAGGTCTTCTCCATCAACGTTATCCCCGACAGTTGAATCGGCGTAGGTCGGCTCTGTCCAGGGATTGAACACCGCTCGCCGGCGGTGGCGGCGTGCCGTCACCGAGGACTTTCGGGTCCTGGTACTGGTATGGATAACGGCGGCCTGGCTCCCGGAGTTCGCCGCGGCGCGGGTCCTCTTCCGAGTGCGCCTCTTATGCTTGTGGCGTTTAGTCGCTGAAGACGAAGCGGCATTACTAACGCACGGAGCCCCCAGGCTCAGAGCAGCC
>JAICXK010000022.1 GCA_025980435.1 Bryobacteraceae bacterium | reverse complement strand
GTTATGGGAACGCCGAGCAGTTCCGCCAAGCGTGTGGAACTGCCCACCGTAACAACTGACCCGCCCTCTTCGACGAATTTCCTGATCTGCGGAATGGTCTTACTCTCGGTGATGCGGCCCAGCCGCGCCCGATATTGTTCCGGAATATCCATCGCCGCCGGCTGGCTGAAAAATGGCCCGGCGTGTCCGCCGGCACTCCGCCGGAAGGCTCTATCTGTAAACACCAGCACCTCAAACTTGCTGTTCAGATCCCCGGCATCCAGCATCTGCGGATAAACCACCTGGAACGGAAATTCATACTGCTCGAAAAGCCAGCGATCCCACCCGGAAGAGATCAGGCCCCCGTACTGGTCATAGAGTCCAATCCGGACCGGCCTCAACTTTAGTGCCGCACCTGCCGGCGGAGTCGTCAGACCCTGGGCGCTAACGCCCAAATCCTTCGCGCCACGCTCGAGAATAGACAGTGCCATATTCGAAGCGGGCACCCAAATGGCGCCGGTCCCGAAAATCTGCTCCTCCGCCATCTCGGGTTCTTTCAACCAGTAGACATCGCAGCCCGCCTTCAGCAGGCGGTTTACGACGATGAACGAATCGTTCATGCGATGGCTGATGAGATACCCAGCCGGGTTCGACGGGCCGGTTACTATGCCGGAAGGAGGATTCAGCAGACCCTCTATCCGCTTGAACGGTCCGTTGAAGCCGTCCAATATGCGATCGAACTGCACGCCCATCTGGAATGCAAGCGTCCACCCGGCGCTATCGTACGGCGGAATCGGGGGACCACCAGGATAGAGAAAATCGTTCGGATAGTGCTGGGGTTCGAACATATCCATCACGTGCGGACGGAACGCCTGTGCGGTCTTCACCACGTATGATCCTGCCGGATAGTTCTTGCCATTCACCTGAAACGGCGAAGTTGCCGTTTCTACAGCAATCCCTGTCTTGAGAAGCGCATTCACGAATTTCGTAGCGGTTGGGAAATCGGGCTGATCGGACGGAATGATGTAGCCGCGGGGGTCGCGATGCACGGGATCGTGCAGAACTTTCTGATAAAGATACGAAGGCAGTGTCTGGGCTTCCAGCCCGCCCAGCGAAAGACCCGCGGGCAGTTCGGTTTTGCCCGCACTTCCCGCTCCGGCCGCGGCTTCTTTCAGCGCTTTAATGCGATCGGGTGTAATCGTCCAGTGGTCCTCGCTGCCGCTGCGGATTGAATCTCTTCCCATCTGATAGAAGTTGTAAAGCAGCGTTTCGCGGTTGCGGGATGCATAGTCGAGAACGGCGCGGTTATTTGTGATCTCATAAGCGATCGATTGGCGATAGTGCCATACTTGCGGGGCGATCGGCAGCGGCCAATCTCCGCTCGGCAACTGCTTGTCCGCTACCAGCGGAATTCGCATCGGTGTTGGGTTGCCGATGATCTCCGTCAGGATTCCGATCATATTGTGGAAATACGTGATCGTGCGAAGGCCGCCGTTCCACCAGGTGGAGTAATTGGCCGCACTCCGCTGCGCTGACCCGCCTTTCCCTTCCGCGACCAGTCGTTCATGCATCGCTGTGCCAACCGCCTCCACGCCCAGTGGCACTAGCGGATCGAAGTTGTAGTTGAACGGATCGCGAAACGGCGGCATGAAAACGACTGCGCCGGCAGGTCCGGTCTGGTGATGGTTGTAGACAATCTGCGGAAACCACTCGAGAAATAACTGGCGGTTCATGTTAGTCGTTTCCGGCATGTTGGACATGTAGAAATCGCGGTTGTTATCGTGGCCGATGTAATGCTGGAACAACCGCGGCAATCCGCTGAGACTCCGTTCTTGCGGATCTGTTTTGCGCATGTACCAGTTCGCCACAAGCTCCTGGCCGTCCGGATTGGCCAGGACGCAAAGCTGAATGTCATCATCGAGGAATCGGAGCGTTTCCGGGTCGTTGCGGCTCACCATCTGGTAGACGTGCTCCATCAACTGCTGCGAGCCGACCGTCTCCGTCGCGTGCAGACCGCCATCGATCCACACAACCGACTTGCCTTCGCGCGCCAATGCATTGGCCTGCTCATCGCTTAGACCATCCGCGTGTGCAAGCTGTGCTGAGATCTCTTTAAAATGCGCGAGCCGGCGCATATTCTCAGGCGAGCTGATGATCGCCATATACTGCGGCCGGCCCTCAGCTGTGTTGCCAATATCCACCAGTTTCATGCGATCGGATTCCGCTGCCAGCTTCTTCCAATACGCTTGGAGTTGCGTGTAGTTGGCCACGTGATAGTCGTCGCCGATATTGAAGCCCAACGCCTCCCTGGGCGTGGTTACTTTCGGGGCGCTCTGGGCATGCAGCACGAACGCTGCGCACGTGAGAAGGAAGAGCGGCTCAACGGCGCGCGCGTGCTTCTGCCGCATGCTCATTTACACAATGCGCCGGCAGCCTACCTCGCTCTTGCCGTGGCGGTCTGCTGCTGCTTGATCTGGTCCGGGAACAGCGGATAAGAAAGGGGGTGCGGGTGCTGCTGGTGGCAAGTAAAGCAGCGGACTTCCGGGTGCCCCTCGAAGTGGTTCTGGTCGATCGATTCCGCCATCTCGATCATCTTCCGCGCGGTCCGCTTTTCTTTCTTATCGTCGGAATCGAAATGGCCTTGTACATGACAGAATTCGCAGTCTTTGCCCAGCGACCATGCCATATACCGCATTTGATCGATGAACTGCGATTCGGGAAGCGTTTTGAGCGCTGTCTTTACGTTCTTAAAGCCTTGCTCCGCCGTTTTCTCGGGCGCTCTCAGCGCCTCTCCCGCCGAGTCCGGCTGCTTGGTCAGAACATAAGTGCTCTGGCGCTCTTTGTCATGGTTCGTCGCGACAGCATTAATCGTCAGCGTCTGCCCATTATTCGAAAGTTCATAGGTGCGTTTGAAGGTGCGGGTACTGCCCGCTACGTCTCCATTCACCGTGATCGTATTGCCTTCCGCGACGCCGGTGAGTCTCGTAGGAATGCCCTCATACGGCCTGACTACCGGTTTGTCGCTTTCAAAGAACGTCAGAACCGAGCGAAACTGGCCGTGCTCGCCTGTTACGGCGGCGGTTTCAGTAATCGCCAATGCCTTCTCTCCGGTTCTCCGATTGAAGACCTCGGGTTTTTGTTCAATGATTGCCGTATAGCCCTTTATCGGAGGCCCGGCGATTTTGCTCTTTTGTAAATCCGCTTTCCAGACTCCGCTAATGTTGGGCGACTGCGCGCACAAGAAAGACGCGCTGATGAATGCCAATCCAATGACCTTGACCATAACTGGGGAGAGTATACCAGCGGATCGTTTGTGACTATAAAGGAATCATGTCAACAACAGGAATGAAGCAGCAGCCGCCGCCCATCTGGGGAGTCTGGAAGCTCAGGTCTGTCGAAGTGTCTTCACAAACACCCATGCCGGGCCTGACGAATTCAATTACCGTGTTTACGCAGCGTGAGGACGGGATTCACTACATCGCCGATTCCGTATACTCCAACGGGCTCAAGACGCACGTGGAGTGTTCATTACGGCTTGACGGCCAAACTTACGCGGTTACCGGCAGTATGTTTGGAGACGAGTTGAGCGCCAGGCAGACCGCGCCCGATACCATCGAGGCAGCTATATATCGGGAGGGGCGCATTACCGCGTCGATTCGCCTGAGTGTCCGGGGCGCGGTCCTGATTTCCGATTGGCAAATTGTTCAGGAACAGGGACCGCCTATCGTGTTCAGCACGATATCCGATCGGCAGGAGTAGTGCTAGTTGGGCGCCGCGGCGGCGCTCTGCTTCACTTTTCCCCAATAAATCGAACAGTCGCCGATATCCACGCTATTCGGAAACAGATCGTCCAGGCCGAAGGCGTCGATGGTATCGTCCTTGCACGTCTCGACCGTATAGAACCGGCCGGACTGCACTTCTTTTTTTAATTCACCTTCGGAAATGATGTGGTAGAGATCTTCCTGCTTCTTCGGCAGCTTTAGCTTGTGTGAATACGAAAATTCCATTCCGGGTGGCGGCATGCGCTGCAGCAGAAAATATACTAGTTCATCGGCCATAAAGATTTCATTCCGGGGCGTTACCTGCTCTATTTTCTTGGCGATCTTCTCGTAATCCTTCCACTGCACGGCATCGCGGTCTCCATAGAGCTGCTTTCCCAGGCACAAGACAATCAGAATGCTGACCAGTGCGGCAGGCCAGAAGCTTCGCGCGGGACTCCCCAGTTTCGATCCGATTACATACAGGCCCGCTGCGGCGAGCATCGCCATGAATGGAATCACGAAAATGAAATAACGCCCGAACGTCGGGTGGGCTGTGGCAATGTACACGCCTGGAACCAATGAGAGCCATGCGGCCAGATAGAATTCCGCCCGCCGTTCCCGGCTCCAGTCGCTCTTTTTCCAGACAAACCATGCGCCCGTGATGGCCAATACGCCCATCAGCAGCGCCTGCGTGGAAGTCAGCCAGTCGCTCAGAACATCGATGTCGTGTGTGGTCGGCTTTCCCCAGTTCACGCGACGGAACAAAGCCTGATACTGAACGACGTTGAAGAATGTTTGGCGCGGCGCTTTTGCGAAGAGCCAGAACACCGGAGCGAACGGAATCAGGCTGCCTGCAAGAAAGGCCGCGGACTTAACCCAACGGTTTCCCGCCCGGTTGGAAAAACAGATCCAGATCAGGATCACCGGAGCGCCTGCCGCGGCCAGCAGCGTAGCGCTTGCTGCTCCTCCGGCCAGCAGGCCGCTAACAAAAGCCAGAGTGGGGGTATTGCGTTCGATGCAAGCAACTGCCGCGCGAAAACCTGCTACCGTCAGGAACAGGCCCATCCCATAGGCTTGCGCAACAGTTCCGAACTGCATAACGACTACGTCGAGCCCGATCATGCAAGCAATCGTTATGGCGCATGCCAGGCGCCAGTTTCTCACCGGAAATCGCCGTCGCACAAAATCGGCCATCAGAAACACGGCCGCGATAACGAAACAGGTTGCTCCGACGTGGGTCACACGCCAGTTCTCGCCGAACCAGCGCATCAGGGCCGCGTTCCAATATGCATTTAATAAGGTCTGCGGAAAACAGAAGTCGATGTACGGAGTCTTTCCCGCATTAATCAACTGCGCGGCAACCAGGTGAAAGCCTTCGTCCCAAACAAACGACATCGTCTGGGAATAAACCAGGAGTGCCCCGGAGATCAGGACCAGGATGCCGGAGAACAGCGCTATGTCGCGGCCGCGGTGTCGGCGGTCAGTGTATTGGGCCGGCGGTTGCTCTACAGAGGGTTGGCCCATTCCGCGTACCGTTATTATCTCGCCCCCATGGTGTAGAGAAATCCTCTTACGGATTGTTCGCGAGCATCGTTTGCGGCCGCCAATCTACTCGACGCTTCGGCGCGTAGCGCCAGTTCTCTCCGGGCCAGATCTCCTTCGCCGAGCCTCTCATAGACACGGGCAAGGCGATAGTGTCCCTCAATCGAGTTCGGGTCCAGATGTACGCAGGCCTGGAGCTCCTGGCGCGCCCGTGTCCAGTCATGGGTTTGATAGAGCGCTTTGCCATATTCGCAGCGCGCGATACTGCTGGCTGGAGCTCGGGAAGCGGCGATAGCCAGGCGATCTAGAATTGGCTTCCAGTTTGCTGTCTCCGGATTGTTTGCCGCCAGTCGAGCCTCCAGGGCGCCGCAATACGTATTGGACTCGTTGTCTGACGCGTGAGCATCCGCGTAATCGCACTCCGTCTTCACCACGCGTTGCTCCGGAGCAGGGCCTTCGTTGCTAGCAATGTAGCCGAGATACCGGATTGCCGGCGTAAATGCCGGATCCAGCGAAATCGCTTCCAGAAGCTGCGCGATTCCCTCCTGTTCCTTTCCGGACAAAAATAGAGTCAGCGCGAACGCCGTGCGGGTGCGCGCCGATCGCGGGAAATCGATCATCGATTGCTTCAGGATGGCAACCGCCGGTTCGTAGGTTTGATGCCGCATCAGTTCGATTGCCAACTCAATCCGAAACCCCTCCTCTTGGGGTGACAACCGTACCGCTTCTTGAAGACTTCGGGCGGCGGAAACGCTATCGCCTAAGGCCTCGTACGCTTCGCCGAGGAGCGCCTCGATTTCGCCGGTATCTTGAAGACCTTTTGCTTTCAAATCCTGCACATCCGCGATAGTCGCCGGCAAATCGCGGTGCGAGCGCATCTTTATCTGCGCATCTAACCAGACCAGGTCTGCAACGGCAGTAGCCTTTAGAAGAACCGGATCTCCAGGTGACAACCGTAACGCGGCGCGCATCTCCTCGGCAGACTCTTTCGGCCGCTGCAGCCCGGCGGCAATCGCGGCCCGGAGACGGTGAAACGCAATGCCGCGGATCGGATCTTCCGGCGAATCTACGCCCCGCATCAGCCGTTCAGCCTCAGCGAATCGGTGTTGTCGCGCCAGGCCCGCCGCCTCGCCCAGCTTCTGATCGTCCGTTGCCTGCCGCGGCTCGGCGTGCAGCAGGGCGGCGCACAAGGCAAATAGAAGGAGCTTGCGACGGCGGCTAAACATACTGCATCAGCAATGATAGACTTTTGCTACTTACCTGGGAGGCTGCTACATGTTGCTGAATGCGCGTGTTAGTTATCTTTCAATAAACCTGCGGGCAATGAACCTGCGGGCGCTGAGCCTGAGTGCAGCCGCGGTCCTGTTGTTCTGCCTTGCACTGCCTGCGGTCGCTCAAATCGATACCGGTGCGATCGTCGGCACGGTTACCGACCAATCCGGCGCGTCGATTCCTAAAGCATCCATTGTCATCACCAACGAATCGACCGGTGTCGTATTCAATACAGAAACAAATGCGGACGGACAATATCAGGTGACCGCGCTCATCCCGGGAAATTACTCCGTAAAGGCAAGCGCGTCTGGTTTCGATTCGGAAATCCGCCCTGGCATTCAGATTCACGTCCAATCCCGGCCCGCAATCGACTTCGATCTGAGAGTGGGCCGCTCTACCCAGACCGTGGAGGTGACCAGCGCCACGCCGGTTCTTCAGACGCAGACGGCCGATGTGGGCGCGGTCGTTCAGGCTCAGCAGATTAACGATCTGCCGCTGAATGGGCGCCGTTATTCCGACCTCTCACTGCTTGAGGCGGGCATCACGCGAAATCTCACCAATACAAACAACACCGCGCCCGACCGGTTCAGCTCCAACGGCAATTGGGAAACGCAGAACTATTTTTCGCTGGACGGCATCGACAATAATTCCGGCTCAACCAATTTGCAGGAGAGCACGGTGCAGGTCATTCAGCCGCCGCCCGATGCGCTGCAGGAGTTCCGGATTCAGACGCGCACCTATTCGGCCGAATTCGGGACGGCCGCCGGCGCAGTCATTAACGCCAGCATCAAATCGGGAACTAACCAGTTTCATGGCGACCTCTGGGAGTTTCTGCGGAACAGCGCGCTGGATGCGAACACCTATTTCAACAACCAGGGCGGCGTTCCACGCGGGCATTTTACTCAAAATCAGTACGGGGCAACCATCGGCGGTCCGATTATCAAGAACCGCACCTTTTTCTTCGGAGATTTTCAGTTCTTTACCAGCCGGACTGCCACGACCCAGCTCTCTACCGTTCCCACTCCGCTTATGAAGCAGGGAGATTTTGTTGAGCTCCCGCCTCCCGCGTTGAGCCCATCGCCGGTTGCGGGTCAGGGCGCGTGTGTTGCGGGTTCGAAGATCGCTGCAAGCTGCATCGATCCCACCGCCGCCAAGTTGATTGCTTTGTTCCCGGACCCGAACATCCCGGGCGCGCTTGCGCTGCAGGGGCAGCCTGGAAGTTGGACCGGCGCTCCCAACTATCAGTTCCAATACTCCGTGCCGAATGACTCCCATTCCTGGGATGTGCGCATCGACCATTCACTCAATGAACGGAATCGCATCTTCGGCCGGTATAGCGAATACATCATAGGACGCCAGGACCCGCCCTGGACCAGTAATCCCGTAGCCGGCAACGGAAACTTTGCCACGCAATACAACATTCACGAATATTCGGCGGCTCTCGCCTGGGATAAAACCATTGCGCCGACTGTCTTCAACGAGCTCCGCGGCGGCTTTACCCGCGATTACGCGCACAGCGATCCCATCGGCTTGAAATTGGGTGAATCGCTGGCCTCGCAATACGGGCTTAGCGGAGTACCGGCCGGGCCGCAGTCCGCTGGCATTCCTCCCATTAATATCAATGGCCTGACGCGCCTCGGCTCTTCGCCATGGAGGCCGCAGTTCCAGATCGCCCAGGTCTGGCAGCTTCTCGATAACCTGAGCTGGCTGAAGGGCGATCATAGCTTTAAGTTCGGGTATGAATACCGGCACCCGAGCGATAATTTCCTGGATATCGAATCGCCGCAGGGACAAATTTTCGTCAATGGAATTTACACCAATAACGGATCGTTCGGCGTTCCCGATTTCCTTCTGGGCGACGTCGATTCGGCGCAGTTCACCACTCCGACAGTTGTCCATAATTACAAGGAAGGGAATAGCTTTTACGCTCAGGACACCTGGAGGGCCCGACGTAATCTCACTGTCACCTATGGCGTGCGTTATGAGTTGTTTTCTCCGCTTCTGAATCACCAGAACCAGGTTTCGAACTTTATCCCCGCCAATGGCGGCGGCTTCATCACCGCCGCCCCCAACGCTTCGGGCTGGTACGAACGTTCCTTAATTCATCCCGACAAAAACGACTGGGCCCCGCGATTTGGTTTCAGTTATCAGCCCTGGAGCCGGGTCGTGCTTCGCGGCGGCTTCGGCATCTTCTACCAGCAATCCGTGCGAATCGGTTCAGAGTCGATACTTGCGTTGAATCCTCCGTTCGTCGTTTCAAACAGCTTGACCCAGCAGCTAGGCAGTTCCACTCCTGTATTCCTGCTCAGCGGCGGATTTCCATCGTTCGGCTCTTCAGCCCTATATCTGCCCGGCCTGCAGGTCCGCGCGCAGGATCCGAACCAGCGGACGTCGTATGTAGAACAATTCAGCTTCGGCCCGGAGATTCAACTCGGAAGCAACACGGCTCTTGACCTCACCTATGTCGGCAACAACGCCCGAAAGATGAACCGGCTGCGGAACGCAAATCAGGGAATCGTAACCGGATACGATGCCACCGGCTCTCCCATTGTCGTGTTCCCCTACGCAAATCTCAACAACAGCGCTACCGGCGACCACGCATTTCTGGAACTCGCAACCAACGACGGCAATGCCGATTACAACGCGCTGCTGGTTTCACTGCGGCGCCGCTTCAGCAAGGGCTTATCTTACGGCGTCAGTTACACCTGGAGCCATGCTATTTCCGATTTCGTGGACAATCTCACAGGCGGAGCCTTTCCGCAAAACGCTTATAACTACGGCGCCGAGCGCGGCGATTCGCTGTTCGATATCCGGCACAGGTTCGTTGGCTATGCTACCTACGAGTTACCGATCGGAAAAGGAAAATGGCTGTTGAATAATGACGGCTGGAGCGCTCGCGCTCTCGGCGGCTGGCAGATCAACTCCATTGTTACCTTGCAAACCGGCACCGCGTTTGAAATCAACGCTCCCGATGTCAGCAATACAGGGCCCTCCCACGATTCTCGCGCCGATTGCATTGGCGATCCGTTTACAGGCGCATCGACCGATCCGCGAAACGGCGTCTGGCTGAACGCGAACGCATTTGCCGTGCCTTCCCTGGGCACGTTCGGAAATTGCGGAGCGCGTAATTTCCATGGGCCCGGCTTCCAGAATGTCGACCTGAGCCTATTTAAGAGCTTTCCCATCACTGAATCGACGAAAGTCGAATTTCGCGCCGAGTCGTTCAATCTCTTCAATCACGCGAATTTTACAAATCCAAATTCGTTTTACTCGCCCTTCTCGCTTGGTTCGTTCGGCAGAAGTTTCAACACCGTGGGGGATCCGCGCGAGCTGCAATTCGCTTTGAAATTCTATTTTTAGACCACAATGAAATCCTGTCTGAATTTCACCGCCCGGCTGCTGTTGCCGGGCCTGTTTCTGCTCGCCTGCCTTCCTGCTGAGACGCCGTTTGATACAACCATCAAACCTTCACTGGTTACGACGGACATTTCTCCGAACCGCGGCGCGGCGGCGGTCTGGCAGAGCCTCAAGAAACTCCACACCCGCGCCAGTCTCATCATGATTACCGCTCATCCCGATGACGAGGACGGCGGAATGCTCGCCTACGAATCACGCGGCCTGGGCGCGCGAGTCGCCTTGTTGACCCTGAACAGGGGCGAGGGTGGGGCCAATGTCATGTCCTCCGATTTCTGGGATGCTCTGGGTCTGGTGCGAACCGAAGAACTGCTCGCGGCCGGCCGGTATTACGGTGTCGATCAGTATTGGACGCGCGTCTGCGATTACGGATTCTCGAAGACCATGCAGGAGGCGCTCGAAAAGTGGGGTAAAGAGCGAGTATTGGGAGATGTCGTCCGGGTTGTTCGTATGACTCGCCCGCTCGTTGTCACCTCCGTTTTCGTAGGAGGTCCCAGCGACGGTCACGGTAATCACCAGGTGGCGGGATTGATGGCAAAGGAGGTCTTCGAAGCAGCCGGCGATCCAAAGCAATTTCCCGAACAGATCCGCGAAGGATTGCTGCCCTGGAAGCCGCTGAAGTATTACGCGCACGTGCCGTTCTTCGGGCCGCAAGCAGCGAAGATTACAAAAACGATCGGCATCCCCGTTGGCGAATACGATTCTTTGCTGGGGCTGTCCTACCTGCAAACATCGCGCGAAGGGCTCGGCTACCAGAAATCTCAAAACGGCGGCGGATCCATCCCGCACGCAGGGAAAATGAGTTCTGACTATCATCGCTTCGGCTCGAATGTTCCGTCGCAGGATCAGGAGTCCAGCTTTTTTGACGGCATCGACACTTCCCTTGCTGGAATCGCGAGCCTTGTCGCGGAAAGTAATCGTGGTTTTCTCACGGATGCCCTTCAGAAGATCAATGGCTCAGTGGAACAAGCCACATCCGCGTTTTCCGCCGCTCATCCTGAAAAGTGTGCGCCCTTTCTCGCTGCGGGACTAAAGGAAACTCAGGATCTCATCGGCCGCGTTAAGGCCAGCCCCCTTTCTGAAGAAGAGAAATACAACGTCCTTCACGAATTGGAGACGAAGCGGGTTCAGTTTAACGACGCAATAGTGGAATCGCTCGGCGTCGCCATGCGCGCCGTCGTAGCGCCCGATCACCCGGTGAACCCCCTATTCGCCATGTTCATGGGAGATCCGGATACGTTTCGCCTGGCGATTCCCGGCCAATCGTTCGGTGTGCGCGTCAGCGTAGCAAATCAAACACCGGAGCAAGTCGATATTTCACGCGTCTACCTCGATGGGCTTCCTGGCGGCGCGAACTCGTGGACTGTTCAAACCCAAAAGGCCGCTGCCGGGATGATCGCTTCCGGAGCAACTGTCGACGCCGAATTCAAAGTCACGGCTTCCGATTCGATCCCATACACCAGGCCTTACTTCCACCGCCCCAGCATCGAGCAGCCCTACTACGACATTCTCGATCCGAAATACTTGAGCTGCCCCACGGCGCCCTATCCTCTTGCTGCCTGGGCCGAATTCGAATACCACGGCGTAACCGTGAAACTCGGTCAGGTGGTGCAAACCGCTCAGCGGCAAAACGGGCTCGGCGTAGTCTATGAGCCCCTTGCCGTAGCGCCGGCCATCTCCGTCCAACTTGCTGCTCGCGCCGGCATTGTTCCTCTCGATTCGAAATCGTTTCCGTTGTCTGTCACGATTCATAGCAATGTGAAGGGTCCGGCGAAAGGTTCGGTTGAGCTGCAGTTACCCGAGGGCTGGCATAGCGAGCCGCCTTCGCAGCCGTTCAACACTTCCAAGGACGGCGAGGATCAGGCCGTCGGTTTCACGATCATCCCGGCCGGCCTCGGTGAAAAGCCATACGAGATTACCGCGGTGGCAAAGTATGACAACAAAGAGTACCGGGAAGGCTATCACGTCACCGGATATCCGGGCTTGCGTCCCTATTTCCTGTACGACCCGTCTACTTACAAGACAAGTGGCGTAAATGTCACGGTCGCACCCGGCCTGAAAGTGGGTTACATAACCGGAAGCGGCGATGACGTGCCCGCGTCCCTGCAGAATCTGGGAGTCAATGTAAGCTTTCTGGCCACTGCTGACCTCGCCGGCGCAGACCTGAGTAAATTCGATGTGATCCTATTGGGCGTACGCACGTATGCGGCCCGGCCGGATCTCATCACCTACAACCAGCGGCTGCTCGATTATGTGAAGAATGGCGGTGTTGTAGTTGTCCAATACAACACGCCCGAGTTCGATAAGAACTACGGCCCATATCCGTATCACATGGGTGAAAATCCAGAGGAAGTGACGGACGAAAACAGCCAGGTAGACATTCTCGAGCCGAACAACCCGGTATTTACCTGGCCGAACAAGATTACCGAGGCCGATTTCCGCAACTGGATCGAAGAGCGCGGCTCAAAATTCATGACTACCTGGGATCCGCACTATGAGGCGCTGCTCGAAACGCACGACCCTTCGCAGGCGCCACAGAAGGGCGGATTGCTCTATGCCAAATACGGCAAGGGAATCTACATCTACAATGCATATGCCTTTTACCGGGAGCTGCCGGAAGGCGTTCCCGGCGCGTACCGGTTGATGGCAAACATGCTGAGCCTGGCGAAGAATCCGAACCGCTAACGCTTACGCACCCACATCGATCACCAGGTTTCCAAACCCGTCCACGCAGACCGTGTCGCTCGCTGGAACAAACGTCGTAGCGCTGTATTCCACAATCACAGCGGGTCCGCCGAAGCGGTCGCCCGCGTGTAAGCGGGTCCTCTCGTAGAAATTTTCGCCGATGCACGCCTGTTTCCCGTTGCCAGACCTTAGCTCCTGCCGTCTCGGGCTCGGTTTCTCCGCCGCCGCGATCATTCGAACCCGCACATTCACAACCTGTACCGGCCGGTTAACATCCGAGTATCCGTAGCGTTGCTCATGCAACTCATGAAACCGGTTGACGAAGTCATCCGACCAATCCACATTCAGCTCGTAACCTTGTCCGGCGTAACGCAGATCGAGTGAGCGAATCGCCGCGGCATTCACCGCTGCTTCTTCCATATCCCGCCGGCCGGTCTTTTCCAGGCCTGCCAGATGCTCGGGAAGTGATCTATCATCTGGCCGAAGCATCACTGTTCTGGAGTAATCGCGAACGACATCGGAAACCAGAATTCCGTACGCGGAAAGCGCTCCCGGGGAATTGGGCACTACCACCTTTGGAATCCGCAGGGCCCTTGCAAGCGCGCATGCGTGCAGCGGTCCTGCACCGCCGAAGCTGACCAGCGTAAAGTCGCGCGGATCGTGCCCCTGCTCGGTTGAGATCTTCCGCAGCGCTCGTTCCATGTGCGAATCGGCCACCCGGATGGTTCCTTCCGCAAACGTCTCGACACTCGCCAGCTTACCCTTCGCTTGTTCGAATCGATCTCTGGCCCGCCTTGCGTCGAGTCTCATCGCTCCGCCCAGCAGCCCGTCCGGGCTCAAGCGCCCCAGCAGTAGATTCGCATCCGTGACAGTCGGCTGCTCTCCCCGTCCGTAGCAAATCGGTCCCGGGTCGGCGCCTGCCGATTGCGGTCCCACTCGCAGTGCCCCGCCTGCGTCGAAGCTTGCCAGCGATCCTCCACCCGCTCCTACCGTATGGATGTCGAGCATGGGCACCGCCACCGGCATCCCGAACGCTTGTGCTTCGGTTGTCGTCTTCACCCCAACTCCGGCCTTAACCAGCGCTACATCCGTCGACGTTCCTCCCATATCGAAGGTGAGAATGTTGTGAAATCCCGCCACTTGCGCCACTGCGATTGCTCCCGCCACCCCGCCGGCCGGCCCCGAAAGGATGGTGCGTACGGGTTCTCGCGCTGCAACCGTTGCCGGAACAATTCCGCCGGACGATTGCATTACCAGCAGGCGCGAACCGCCGGTTTGCAGAGCCCGATCCAGACGCTCCAGGTACTGCTGCATCTTCGGCGCAAGATACGCATTGATCAGGATCGTCGAACCGCGCTCATATTCGCGAAACTCCGGCAGAATCTCATGCGAAACGGATACCGGGACGCCGATCTCGCGCATCGCTTCGCCGACTGCTTGCTCGTTCGCCGGGTTCGCAAATGCGAACAGCAGAGAGACTGCGATTGCTTCCGGCCGCACGGCCTGTACTGCCGCCTTCAAACGGGCGAGTTCGTCCGCCTCAACTGCCCGGAGTACAGTTCCGTCGCAAGCTACGCGTTCTGCAGCCCCGAAGCGTAGTTCCTGGGGCGCTAGCGGCGGCTCTTTCGTAAAGAATAGGTCGTAGAGCTTCGGGCGGTTCTGACGGCCAATCGCGATCGTATCTTCGAATCCCTGGGTCGTTACGAAAGCGACCCGCGCGCCCTTCCGCTCCAGCAACGCGTTCGTCCCGACCGTGGTGCCGTGCCGGATTTCGGCCGCTGCGCCGCCGGCGATCTGCTCGATCGCTTCCCAAACCGCGTGGCCCGGATCGTCCGGTGTGGATGGCGTCTTCAGCACCCGCACTTGGCCGTCCGATACGTAAACACAATCCGTGAACGTTCCACCTGTATCGATTGCGATCCGCATTATGCCCGGTTCATGCTTATCCTAATCTCAATGCCGGACGCGAGCTCATTGCCGAGCGCGAAACTCGCTCCCGGCCAAACCGCACCGCCGCCTTTTCGCTGGAGCAACACGACCGAAGCGCAGCGCCGCACGCTGGTTGCGGCAGGGCTCGGCTGGATGCTGGATGCCTTCGACGTAATGCTCTATTCCATCGTGCTCGCCACGTTAATGCGCGAGTTCGGTATGACGAAGTCTACAGCCGGCCTGCTGAACACGCTCACCCTGGTTGCCTCCGCCATTGGTAGCCTTGCATTCGGTCTGCTCGCCGATCGCTTCGGACGCCGTCGCATGCTCAGCCAGAGCATCCTGCTCTATTCCATCTTTACCTTCGCCTGTGGTTTTTCGACTTCCGTTACGATGCTTGCTGTGTTCCGCTTCCTCCTGGGGCTTGGAATGGGCGGCGAATGGAATTCCGGCGCAACGCTCGTAGCAGAGACCTGGCCGGGCGCATGGCGAGGCCGCGCACTGGGAATCGTGCAGAGCAGTTGGGCAATAGGCTACGCCCTTGCCGCCGTGGTTGCCGGCCTGGTGCTGTCCCGTGCGAACTGGCGCTGGGTCTTTTTCGTCGGTGTCTTGCCCGCATTCGTAACGCTTTGGATCCAGCGCGGGGTTCCCGAACCTGCGCTTTGGCAGCGGCAGATGAAGAAGCGATCCGGCGCCGGCAACGTTGGCCTTTGGCGCGACGCGCTTCCGAGCCTGTCCGCGCTCCTCAGCATGAATACGTTCGGAATGTTTGCGTGGTGGGGACTCTTCACCTGGATACCGGCTTATCTCGCTCTGCCGGTGGCAAAGGGCGGCCGCGGTTTCGGTATGCTTGGCTTCACCGGTTTCCTGGTCGTACTGAACCTCTGCGGAATGCTGCCGGGCTACTTGCTCTTCGGAGTCCTCGCCGACAAGTTCGGGCGCAAACGCACCATCATTATTTATCTGGTGCTCGCCGCCGCCTCCGTGCCGTTCTTTGCTGTGACTCGGCAGCCTGGACTGATCTTACTGGCCGCATCCATCACCGCTTTCTTTGGAACCGGCTTCTTCACCGGCTCGGGCATTCTCGGCACCGAATTATTCCCGACTGCGATTCGCGCCACCGCGCTCGGCGTCTCCTACAACGCGGCCCGCGGCCTCAGCGCATTCGCTCCGTTCCTGATCGGCGCGATCGGCGAGACGCATGGGCTGTCATGGGCTTTCTCAACGTGCGCGGTTGCTTTCGCCTTGGCGGCTGTCAGCGCCGGGTGGGTGCCGGAAACCAGAGGCATCGAACTGGCGTAGGGATTTCCACAGTTTCTATATCTAGACGAGCAGATCGGTGGAGCGGGCTTTCGAGCCGGCAACGCCGGCATCGCAGCCGGCGTAAGCGCTAGACCATCGGTACTGCTCGCGCTGCATGACAAGGCCAGCACGAACAGGATTGCATTCGATGTAATTCTGGGCTCGCTCGAATTCGTGTCCATCCCGGATCCAGTGATCGTACGATTCGCTCTGCCAGAAGGGTTGCCCGGTGCGCTGCAGGAGACGGTTCGCTTCTCGGGCTGTATAGCCCTTCACGGATTGCAGAAAGCGGGCAGGCTCCACTTTTGGCGACACCAGGAGGTGAACGTGGTTGCTCATCATCACCCAGCGTGCAAGTCATAGAAATGCAGGACGCGTTCCGCATACTGGAGCGAGTCCAGTACTAACTGGGCGACTTTTTCTTGGAGCAACCAAGTAGGTCCGGAACAGGCTCGATCAAGATAGCGGTCCATCCAGACGAAGCTCTTCCCGGCGGAAGACGACCCCGGCGGTGGGAATCGGTTTCGGGGCAAACTGCCGTACAAGTGCCACGTGAGGAATAGGGAACGACCCTGGGGTTGCCAATGCGGCAAGCGGCGGCGATAGAATCCCATAGGAAAGCCGTCCTGGCCAGTAGATAAAAGTCTCACCTCGGCATGCAGGCTCGAAACCCGGCATGGCAACCTCGAAAGGCCGCTCCACCTGCGTTTAGCCCCGCCTACACCTCCAGCTTCTTCAAATACGGGACGCTCTCCCTCATCATTTCCAGTTCCATTTCCACGAAGTAATTCTTGATTCCGCCGGTCTTTGCTGCGGTGAAGATCTCTTTCCAATCCAGCGTGCCTTGTCCAATCGGCACAATCTTTCGGGTCTTTGCCGACCAGCCCTGCGCGTGCATCGAAATGAACCGGCCCGGGTACTTATTGAAGTATTGGGCGGCATCATAGCCGCGGCTGATGGTCGAAACCTGGAACTGAAACTTGACCAGCTTCGGGTCGAGCAGTTGGAACAGCACATCGTACGTCCGTTTGCCGTCGACAGTCGATAGCTCAAAGCCTTCGTTGTGCAAGCCCTGCTGGATGCCCGCCTGAGCCGCCTGTTCGGCTATCTTGTTGTATTCGTCGGCCGCCCGCTTTACATCGTCCATGGTTGGGTTCCGCGGGCCGTCCAGGCTTGGCACCATCATTTGTGTTAATCCAACATCCTTCGCCCAGGCGATTCGGTCCGCCATGTTGGACCGCAGCTCTTTGATATCGAAGTGAGAACTATGGCACTCGAGACCCGCGTCGCCCAAAATCTTTCGCAGTTCGGCGCCTTTGTATTTGGCGAGGCCGCCAAACCCCGAATCCGCATAGCCCCACGGGGAGCACAACTCGACCCTCTGAAACCCCGCATCGGAAAGCTGCTTGAGCGTGCCGGGAAAGTCCTGCGCGATCATCTTTCTGACCGGATACGTCTGACACCCGATCGGCATCCCAAGCGGATTGGCGCGAAGCGTTAGCGCGCTCGCGGATACCAGGCTCGCAATCGCGGTATCTGCCGCCGCATCCTTGAAAAAGGCTCTTCTCGAAATTCCGGACATTCAGCGGTATTCTCTCACGATCGGAACCGGCGGGTAATACACTTATCACGATGACTCGTCGAACCCTGGTTAGCTCACTCGCCTTCGCGGCGGCTTTACGATCGCAAACTCCTCCAAATTCGCAGCGCCGCCGGCACACGGAATGGAAGCCGCGTCTCGGTGTGCTGGGCCGCTATACGCCGGGCAACGTCGAGTTCGCGAAATCGCACGGCTTTACCAACATGATCCTGAGCGCCGGCCCGCGCTCGACCCTCGATGCCACGACCATCAGCGACGCGCAAGTGCAAGAGTTGCAGTCGGTGCTGCAGAAGAATGACATGCACGTGTCCGCGTTCCAGATCGATGGGAACCACATCGCTTCCGACCCATCGCGCCGCGCGCAAGTGAACGATTACTTCGTCAAAGCCATCGCTCTCGCCGGAAAGCTGAAGGTCCCTTACATCGGAACGCAATCGGGCCGCGATCCCGCCAAACCGTTCCAGGACCAGGTGGACGAAATCGTTCAGGTGTACAAGGAAAAGTATTTCCCGGCCTGCGAACAGAACAATGTACGCCTGCTCTGGGAGCCATATCCGAATGAGGCCAATCTCGCCACGAGCCCGGTAGGTTTTGAGGCGCTGTTCAAAGGCTTTGGCGATTCCCCCTATGTCGGCCTTCAGTTCGACCCTTCGCATTTCGTTCGTCAGTTCATGGATCCCATCGAAACGGCCCGCCAGTTCGTGGACAGGATTTACGACGTTCACCTGAAGGACACCGAAATACTCTGGCCGGTACTCCGCGCTGGAGGCATCGATCCCGTGAATAAGGCGCGCTGGTGGCGCTATCGCATTCCCGGCATGGGCTCCATCAATTGGCGTGAGTTCTTCTCCATCTTGCAGAATGTCGGCTATGCGGGCGCCATGAGCATCGAACAGGAAGATCCGCTCTATGGCGCGGGCACCAATCACGGCCCGGATTTCAGCGACGACTTCAAAATGGGCTTCATCATGGCGAAGCGCTATTTGGATCAATACGTCCCGTAACCGGTGTTGTGGAGCGGCGCTCCAGCGCTGCCATGCCGCCATTCCTGGCGGCATCCGTTTTCCTCGATCCAACCGTAGTATACTCATCCAACAGTGGGTTAGTTGTTGAGTTCACGGCTGCGGAATTTATTTTCTGCGCCTGAACTTCGGGTAGTCAAAGTCAAGTTCTTACATATTTTGGGGAGTTCTATGAAAGCTCTGCTTGCAAGGGCAGCACGCCTCTGTCTGGCGTTCACTGTCTGTCTCGCTTTATCAGGAATCGCCTTTGCCCAGTCGGACAACGGCACGATTAACGGAACCGTTCATGACCCATCGGGTGCGACTGTTCCAAACGCGCAGGTGACGGTGACGAACACCGCTAATGGCAGCCAGCGCACGGCGGCCTCCAACCAGGACGGAGTGTATTCGGTTACGAACATTCCGCCGGGTATGTATACCGTCAGCGTCACGGCGGCCGGATTTAAAAAGTTCGACAGCGCGAACAATAAGCTGGACCCCGCGTCCACGCTGCAAGTCAACGCTGCCCTTCAGTTAGGCGCCGCATCGGAAACGGTTGAGGTCTCCGCTGCCGCTACACAGCTCCAAACGGAAACGGCTTCTGTCCAGAAGTTGGTCACGCGACAACAAATCGAGGCTCTCGAATTGAATGGGCGCAATCCTATCAATATGGCGAGTCTGGTGCCCGGCGCGCGCGGCGGCAATCTCTCCGGCCTGAATTTCAGCTTCGGCCAGGGTCCTTCGAACTTCAACGGATCCCGCAACCCGGATAACCTGATCACTTACGACGGTGCCCCGGCTACGCGGACGCGCTCCAATGGAACCAGCTTGGGCTCGGCCGATGTGGATTCGACATCCGAAATCCAGGTTTTGACTGCTGGTTACGCCGCCGAATACGGCCGTACCTCCGGCGCTCAAATCCGTATCGTAACCCGCGCGGGCGGGTCTGATTTCCACGGTGCAGGGTATGAATACTTTCGTAATAATGTCTTGAACGCCAACACCTGGACCCGCAACCATACCAAGAACCAGGAGGATGTGGCTCCGTTCCGCTATAACCAGTTCGGATACAACATTGGCGGTCCGTTCTATATTCCCGGCAAGTTCAATAAGGACAAGAGCAAATATTTCTGGTATTGGGGACAGGAGTGGGTCCGGTATCGCTTTACGGACAGCGCCACCTGGACCGTTCCGACAAACCTGATGCGCCAGGGAAACTTTAGCGAGTTGCTAACCCTCGGCCCGCAGAATATTTTGGGCAAGGTTGTGCAACTCCACGATCCCACAACCGGCGCGCCTTATGCCGGAAATATCATTCCGGCAAATAAACTGAGTCCAAACGGGCTTGGCATCTTGAAGGCGTATCCGGCTCCAAATCTGGCCATCGGCGATTTCATCGGTAACAGTAACCTCTTCGTCACGGCTCTCCATCCCCAGAATCAGCGCAAGGATACATTAGCGGTCGATATCAACGTGACCGATAGGCAACGGCTGCAGTTTCGGCGCAACAACTATTCCTTCTTTGAATATCAACCGCTCGACGGCACACCGACCGAGACGCCGAAATTCTTCAATCGTCCCAACCAAACCAACTCGCTCGATTACGTTTGGACGATTAGTCCAACGCTGGTGAACGAAACGCTTGCCACCGTTAGCCTGGACGATGTCTACATTCCCGTCGACGAGGCGCACTTCCTGGACCGCACAACGGTAGGAATCAATTATCCGTATCTTTTCCCTTCGGGCAAGCTGATTCCGACGCGCATCCCGACTGCGAATATCACAGGATTGAATGGCTTGACGGGAGGCCCTTATCCGTCTCATTCCTCAGGTCCGATTTACACGTTATCGGATAGCTTGACCTGGGTTAAGGGAAGCCACACCATGAAGTTCGGCTTCTATTATGAGCATTCGGGCGAGAACGATAATGACGAAATCAACGTGAGCGCGTGCCCCACCTGCACCAACAACCAGAACGGCCAGTTCCAGTTCACTGACTCCCGCTCTGGTTTCCCTGGCTCGGGTAACGCAATCGCGAACGTGGCGCTGGGTCTGTTCGACAGTTATTCCGAACTTGGGCAGCGCGCCTACACGATTTTCCGCGGGAGCAGCTACGAACCTTACGCGCAAGACTCCTGGAAAGTGACGCCCAAGTTGACGCTGAATTACGGGGTGCGCTACACCGTCATTGTTCCGTACAGTGCGCTCTGGCGCAACATGATCGTTTTCGATCCCACGCTGTATGATCCCTCTAAAGCCGTAAGTGTCATTCCAAGCGGAGCGAATGCCGGCCAGATTATCGTTGGTAACGGCGACCGCTACAACGGCATGGTTATTCCCGGCAGCGGATTTCCCGATTCCGCTAAAGGCCGCTTCCCCGCCGCCACCGATCCATCGCTTAGTTATTTATTTCGTGGCGGCAGCTATCCGCGCTATTACTCAAATATTCAATGGGGCCAAGTTCAACCCCGGCTTGGTATTGCATACCAGTTGGATCCTAAGACGGTTATTCGCGCCGGGGCAGGGGAGTACTTCACCCGGCTTGGCGTAAGCGATTCCATTTTCCTCGGTGGAAATCCGCCCTTCCAGCCGACGGCCAACGTCAGCTTCGGAAACGTGGACAATCCGGGAGGCACTTCAACCAACGTTCTTCCGTTGACAGTCACTGCCCAGAGCCGCACCTTCAAGAATCCTTCAGCCTGGAACTGGAACTTCACTGTGGAACGTGAAATCTTCAATTCGGTGTTCAGCGCTGCCTACGTTGGACGCCGCGGCCTGCACCTGCAGCGGGAAGCCGATATTAACCAGCCAACACCTGCCACAGTCGCAGCGAACCCAGGTGTAAACTTGGATGCGCTCCGACCCTACAAGGGCTACAACTCCATTCGCGAAACCGACAACGTCGCCAGTTCCACTTATCATTCGCTGCAGCTCAGTTGGAACCGGCGCTTCTCGCAAGGTCTGCAGTTCGGCGCAGCCTACACGTATAGCAAGAGCTGGGACGACGGATCGAACCAGCGCGACATCATCCCGAACACCTACGACGCCCACAACCTCTGGGGACCGTCCGAGTTCGACGCCCGCCACATCTTTATCATCAACTTCCTTTACGAACTGCCGTTCCTCCGCAGCCAGAACACGCTTCCCGGCAAGATTCTTGGCGGGTGGCAGATCAGCGGTATCTTCCAGGCTCAGACCGGAACTCCCTGTAACGTCGGCTTAAGCAATGATTACGCCGGGGTCGGCCAGGACGGTAGCTTCGGCTGTTCCAATAACAAAGTTGGACAGTTTTGGGCCATGAACGGCAAAATCACTTATCCGAAAAACTTCGATTCCGCCAGTGCCAATCCGGGAAGTCAGGGCAACTATTGGTTCAACGTTTCCAACCCGGATGGCTCGCCAATCTTCACACCGCCCGCAAAGGGTACGTTTGTGACTCAGGACGGTGTTCGCGACAGCGTTTACAGCCCGGGCTTCAACAACTGGAACCTCGGCCTGTTCAAGAAGTTCGCTGTAACCGAGCGGTTCGCCTTCCAGTTCCGCGCCGAAGCGTTCAACGCCTTCAACCATCCGAACTTGAGTACCGTTCAGCTTGATCCGACCAACAAAGCCACCTTCGGCAAGATCACCGGCAAAACGGACGACGTGCGCAACCTGCAGCTTTCTCTCCGTTTCTCCTTCTGACCTGTTGTTACTTTCAATCAAGTCCCGCACAGGAACAAAAACCTGTGCGGGACTTTTTCTTGCGCGAAACTTCCGAGGTGTAAATTTAGACATATGGCCCAGGTGAAGGCGACCCCCAAAACGTATGACGTGGTGATTGTCGGTTCGGGCGCCGGCGGCGGTGTGGCCGCTCAGGTTTTGGCCAAGGCGGGCGCGAAGACCTGCGTGCTCGAAGCGGGCGACTGGTTCGATTGCACCAAGAACTCAAAGATGTTCGAATGGCCGTACCAGGTTCCGCACCGCGGCGCGGGTACGAAATACAAGCCCTGGGGCGCTTTCGATGCAACCACGGTGGGCGGCTGGCAGGTTCCGGGCGAACCCTATACCAACGCGCCCGGTTCCGATTGGATGTGGTGGCGCGCCCGCATGCTGGGCGGCCGCACCAACCACTATGGCCGCATTTCGCTGCGCATGGGGCCGTACGACTTTAAGCCTTACAGCCGTGACGGCAAGGGCTTCGACTGGCCCTTCACATACGAAGAACTCGCTCCTTATTACGACAAAGCGGAAGAACTCATCGGCGTGTTTGGTTCCATTGAGCACCTGGAGAACACGCCCGATGGTAAGTTTCAGCCTCCGCCCGCGCCTCGCGGTTACGAGCGGCTTATTAAGATCGCCTCCGACAAGCTTAAGATTCCCTGCATTCCGTCCCGGCTCGCCATCCTGACGCAACCGCTGAACGGGCGTCCTGCGTGCCACTATTGCGCGCAGTGCGGGCGTTCCTGCGGAGTGAATGCGAACTTCAATTCGCCGGGTGTCCACCTGTTTCCCGCCATGAAGACCGGCAATCTCGAAATTCGCACCAGCGCGATGGTCCGCGAGGTTCTGCTCGGCGGCGACGGGCTGGCGACCGGCGTTTCCTACGTGGACAAGAAGACCCGCAATGAAGTGCAGGTCCGCGCCAAAATCGTGGTGCTGGCCGCGAGTTGCTGCGAGACGGCGCGCATCATGCTCAACTCCAGGAGCAGCCAGTTCCCGAACGGGATTGCGAACTCCTCAGGACTGGTGGGCCGCTACATTATGGATACGGTCGGCTCCGCTGTCAGCGGTTTTCTGCCGATCCTCCAGGATCTTCCCCCGCAGAATGAAGACGGCGTCGGCGGCATGCACCTCTATATGCCGTGGTGGCTGTACAAAGAACAACTGGCGGGTAAGCTGGGGTTTGCGCGCGGTTATCATATCGAACTTGGCGGCGGGCGCAATCAGCCTGGCGCCGGCACTCTGGGCGGTTACGCCACGCATTTCCTCGATGGCGGCTATGGCGTGGAAATGAAGGAGAATCTACGCAAGCTGTACGGCTGCGATGTGCATTTCTCCGGCCGCGGCGAGATGATTCCCAACGAAGATAGTTATTGCGAAATCGATCCGAATACCGTCGATGAGTGGGGAATTCCGGTGCTGCGGTTCCATTTCAAATGGAGTCAGGACGAGATTCTGCAAGCTAAGCACATGCAGGAAACTTTTCAGGAAATCATCGAGAAGATGGGCGGAATCGTCACTCGTAAGCACGGCGCAGATACCGACTGGGGTATCTCCCGCGGCGGTGAGATCATTCATGAGGTGGGCGCGACGAAGATCGGGGATAATCCAAAGACATCGGTTCTGAACAAGTACTGCCAGGCCTGGGATGTGAAGAACCTCTTTATTACGGATGCCGCGCCTTTTGTGAGCAACGCCGACAAGAATCCGACGCTTACCATTTCCGCGCTCGGCTGGCGCACTTCCGATTACGTGGTCGATCAGGTCAAGAAACTGAACGTGAAGGTTTAGGGAGCAATACGATGCAAGAGACTGAGAAATCCGGTGTAAGCCGTCGCGACGTTTTCCAGATTTTTGGCGCTGTGCCGGCCATTGCTGCCCTGGCTGGAACCGGTATCGCCGAGGCGCACGACGGCCATGCCCATATGGCTCCGCAAACGAGCGCTGCTACCGGACCATACAAGCGCCAGACCTTCGATGACCATCAATGGCAGAGCATACAGGTTCTCTCCGATCTCATCATTCCCGCCGACGAGCACGGCGGCAGCGCAACCCAGGCCGGCGTTCCCGAATTTCTGGATGACTGGATCGCTTTCCGCACCGACCAGGACGGCAACGAGGACTTGAAAGCGCAGATATTCGGCGGCCTCATGTGGCTCGACCGGGAATCGAACGCGCAGTTCCAGAAGAATTTCGCCGACGCCCCGCCCGATCAGCAGAAAAAGTTGCTCGATCGCGTTGCTTACCCGAAAAAAGCCGCTAAAGAGGACCACGCCTGGGTGGTATTCTTCAGCGAGCTTCGCAGCTTAACCGTCGGCGGCTACTTTTCCAGCAAGATCGGCGTGGCGGCCCTGCCGTATCTCGGCAACACCGCAGTCGAGCACTGGATCGGCTGCGATCCCAAGGTTTGGGCCATTATCGAAGACCGCATGAAGAACGGCTACACCGGAATTCTGGAATCGAAGCCCTGGAGCGCGGCCTAGCAACTGATAGTCTGTTTTCAAACCGGCTTGGACACCTTCCGCCGGTTGAGGGCGTTTTGCACCATCAAATACTCTCCCAGGTTTTCAAGCGTCACCAGGCCGATCATATTTCCGTTTTGCATGACCGGCATCGTCCGCACGGGCGCCGTCGATAAGCGCGTCAACACCGCTTCGAGCATCTCATTCGGATCTGCTGTTGCGAATTCCCGCTGCATGACTTTGGTCACCAGTTCGTTTGGCCCAAGCTGCTGTAGGCCGGCGAGCAGTTTGTTCCGCGTCAGTATGCCCATGACGGTATCGCCCCACATGACCGGAAAATCGTGCTGCGAACCATCCAGTAACGCTTTGACAGCCTCGCCCAGCGTGTTGTTGGTCGTTAGCTTCTCAAAACTGGTTTGCATCGCGTTCCGGATGGGAATACCTGAAAATGCGTCCTTAATTTGTACGGATTGTGCTTCATGCGCGGCTCCAATCCAGACGAACAACGCGATAAACAACAGGAATGGATTGACGAAAAGCCCGACAAGTCCGAAGAATAGAGCGAGCGCCTGGCCCACCGCTGCAGCCACCTGGGTGGCCCGGACATGGTTCATGCGCGTCGCGAGCAGAGCGCGCAGGATTCTTCCCCCGTCCATGGGAAACGCGGGAATAATGTTGAAAACCGCAAGGATGAAATTTGCCACCATCATCCGTTCCAGGAAGGGGCCGCCGGTCAGCGTTAACCCGGATACTGGCTTAAAGTCGTTGGTGAAGAACAGGCCCAGCCAGATTCCCACCCCGATCACCGCGTTGACCAAAGGTCCCGCGATCGATACCCAGAACTCCTGCCAGGGCTTGTCCGGCATTCGCTCGAAGCGCGACACGCCGCCGATAGGCAGCAACGTTATGTCCTTTACCGGAACGCCGTAATGGCGCGCGGTCAGTGCGTGACCAAATTCATGCAACACCACACAGGCGAACAGCACGAGGATAAACACAATCCCGCCTATGACCGCCTCCGTAGAGTGGCCCGCCAGCCAATGCACGATGACGACCCACAGGATCAGCAGGAAGAACGTCGCGTGCACATAAACGTTAATTCCGGCAAACCGCCCGATTTTAAAAGACCAGCGCATGCGCCTTTGCCTCCCTCCACGAATAGCAGAAGGCGCACGATTCATCGTGCCGTTGCCGAGTTTCAGCCGGCAATTGCCTGCGCATCCGCTCCGCGACAGCTAGAGCTTCGTCGTGGAAGCGCACTCCGGGTGCCCGCAGCCGCACTGAATATCGGGGCTCTTGCCCGCGCTTTCACAGAACGTACTGCAGTAATCGCTGCCCTGTTTTGCCTGGCACTTACAGCTTGGATGGGCGCACTTTTTGTTGTCTGCCATAATTCCTCCCGAAGTTTGACTCCCGGCTGCCTGTAACCGATCAGCATTCTTTTCCGGCTAACTTAGTCTTACTCTCAGGAGCCAGGCTTGCACGAACATTGGCATAAGGACGCGATCATCTATGCGGTTGAAGTCGAGAATTTCAGGGACGCCAATGGCGACGGTATTGGTGATTTTACGGGCCTCACCCGGGAACTTCCCTACATCGCCGGACTCGGCTTCAATGCCATCTGGCTGCTGCCGTTTCACCCCACGCCATTTCTGGATAACGGCTACGATGTCACTGACTATTATGGCGTGGATAAGCGTCTCGGTACGCTCGGCGAATGCGCCGAGTTTATTCACCAGGCGGGCTCGCATGGCCTTCGGGTCATTATCGATCTGGTCGTCAACCACACATCGGACCAGCATCCATGGTTTCAGGCCGCGCGCCGCAGCCCGGATTCGCCCTCTCGCGATTTCTATGTCTGGAGGAAGGATAAGCCGAAGAACGCCAGAGACGGCGTAGTATTTCCGGGAGTGCAGAAGGCCACCTGGACTTTTGACCGTGTTGCCCGCGAATACTTCTTTCACCGCTTTTATAAGTTCCAGCCCGACCTGAACATCTCAAATCCCGACGTGCGTAATGAAATCTGCAGGATCATCGGCTTCTGGCTCCAGCTCGGCGTTTCCGGATTTCGCGTGGATGCCGCGCCGTTTCTGATCGAAATGAAAGGCACGGACTCAAACCAGGGAGTGGAATCCTACGAATATCTGCGGGAATTCCGCGAATTTCTTTCCTGGCGCACGGGCGATGCCATCCTTCTAGCGGAGGCCAACGTCGCGATTGATAAGATCACCGAATATTTCGGCGCAGGAGACAAGATGAACATGCTGTTCAACTTTATATTGAACCAGCAGATGTTTCTTGCGCTCGCTCGTCAGGATTCGGTTCCACTGGTGGAAGGGCTGCTAAAAGTCCCTCAAATTCCGCCCACGTGCCAATGGGCGAGCTTTCTGCGCAACCACGATGAACTCGATCTCGGGAGGCTGACTGAAACGCAGCGGCAAACCGTTTTCCACGAATTTGCGCCGCGGCCCGAAATGCAACTTTATGGGCGCGGCATCCGCCGCCGTCTTGCTCCGATGTTCGACGGAAGCATCGACCGGCTCAAGATGGCATACAGCCTTTTGTTCTCACTTCCTGGCACGCCGGTGGTTCGCTACGGCGAAGAGATCGGAATGGGGGACGACCTTAAGTTGAAGGAGCGCGACAGCATCCGAACGCCCATGCAATGGTCGGCGGAGCCGAACGCCGGGTTTTCCGCCGCCCCGCGCGGAAAACTGTTTCGTCCCGTTATCTCCAGCGGCCCGTTCGGCTATCAGCGCGTGAATGTCGCCGGGCAGCGCCGCGATCCCGGTTCGCTCCTGAACTTTATAGAGCGCTGTATCCGGCTCCGCAAGGAGTGCCCGCATTTCGGCCGGGGCCCGTGCGAGATTATTGAAACGAATCAACCGGCCGTATTCGCGCATGCCTGCTCCTGGCGTGACAGCACAGTGCTTGCCGTCCACAACCTTTCCGAAAAGGCCTGCTCGCTGGAACTGGACCTCAGCGATTTCCGCGCCCGGCGCGTTGTAGACCTCCTGTGCGATCAGCAGGACATGGCCCTCAAGAACAACGCGCTCCGCCTGGCTTTAAAGGGATACGATCATCGCTGGTTACGCCTTTCGAATCCGTCCGGGAGCTGAAGCGCCCTCCGGGTTTGATCTTGCGCAACCCTGAACGGCCAGCCCACGTCCCACCCGCTGATATACTTAGCTTCTTTTGGGGCCTTTCGTTTGATAAACAGAGCAGTCGTATTCTTTCTTTTTTCAGCCCTTACTCTTCGGGCACAAACTTTCATTAATGGGCAGGCGGCCCGGGCGGCCATTGGGCAAACCACCTTTACGGGCGGCGGCTCCACTGCCAGCCGGCAGATTCTGGGTGGCGTAAGCGGCCTTGCATATACCAGCAACAGGCTCTTTGTCGCCGATTCGAACGGTGTCGGCGCCAGTCCGCTGAATAATCGCGTGATGGAATTCGACACCAGCCAGATACCCGCACCCCATGCCGATCTGACGACAGGCTTCACTCCCACGAATCCTTCCTGCTATCTCTGCGGATACTCCGCGGTAAACGTGCTCGGCCAGCCCAATTACACCGGGACGAACCCAGGTGTCACAAATCAGAGCATGCAGACTCCCAATGCGGTCGCGACCGATGGGCAGATGCTGGCCGTGGCCGACACAAACAACAACCGGGTACTGATCTGGAAAACTCTTCCCGCCAGCGTGAACGCTGCGCCCGATGTGGTCGTAGGGGAGCCCGATTTTACGCATGGCGCCGGCTCGACAACGCAGAGTTCACTGCTTGGTCCGCAAGGCGTCTGGCTCCAGGATGGCAAGCTCTTCGTTGCCGATTCGGCCAACAATCGGGTGCTGATCTGGAATCGCGTTCCGACCGCTAACAATCAGCCTGCCGATGTCGTGCTAGGTCAATCCGGTTTTACGTCCGGAGCGCCGCCCACCGGCTGTAAAGCAGTTAACCTCACGAACACCGCCGCGGCGAATGAACTTTGCAATCCGGTTTCCGTCACATCGGACGGCGTTCACCTTTTCGTGTCCGATCTCGGCTTCAATCGTGTCCTCATCTGGAACCATATTCCGACCAGCAATGCCCAACCCGCGGACGTGGTCGTTGGCCAGACCGATCTTACGGGCGCCACCGCCAATAACCCCGCAACGTGCATCGGGGCGCCTCCCGCCGCGACGAATGGCCCCTGTATTGGAAGCTTGAATTTTCCACGTTTTGCGCTCTCCGACGGCACGCGCCTGTTCATAGCGGATGGCGGCAATAATCGCGTTCTGATTTATAATTCGATACCCACGAGAAACAGCGCCTGGGCCGATGTGGTTCTTGGCCAGCCGGACTTCACCAAGGACATCAACACCAGCCAGAGCATCTCCATCGCGAGCACTGCCATTGACAACACCGGCGCGGTCGATACCGTTCCAAGTCCGTTATCCCTGGCGTTCGATGGAGTCAATCTTTACGTCAGCGATCCGTATAATCGTCGCGTTTTGGTCTTTACTCCCGGAGATACGCCGCTTGTGCCCTCGAATAAGCCTGTCGTGAACTGGGCGAGTGAAACCGTGCGGCAGGAAGGCGTCGTCTCGCTTGCGCTGATCGGGTCCATTACAGCCAAGGACACCGTCACCGTAACCATCCAGAGCAAGGCGTACACGTACACCGTGCAAAGCAGCGACACACTCGACACCATTGCGCAGGGCCTGGTCAGCGCGATCAATGCGAACGGCGGGGATCCGAATGTCGCCGCCATTTTTGCCGGCGCGGGCAGCGCCTCCATCTATCTGAGTTCGAAGCTGACCGATTTGGGATTCGATGCCATCAGCCTTGCTGCCACCAGTTCCAATACCAACAACATTGTGGCCTCGGCATCGGGTTCCTATCTCTCATCCGGCACAGCGGCCACCGCGGCTCCCGGCATGCTTGTCGAGATCAACGGATCGAATCTGTCGGATCACACCTCGGCAAATCCGCCTGACACCGGCACAGCGCCGCTTCCGAAGACCTTGTTCGGAACGCAGGTCTATATGGACGGCATTCCCTCTCCCGTGCTGAAAGTTTCGCCGACGCAGATTATCAGCCAGGTGCCGTACAACTTTGGGGACCGGAACAGTACCAGCATTTATGTGCGTACCGTTCACGACGACGGCAGCGTTACGGTAACGAACGCAACGCCGGTTTACATCGCGCCCGCTGATCCGGGTCTGTTCAGCGCTCCTTCCAATCCGAACCAGGTCCGCCCCTGGCCCGCCACCCGTGCCTATCATCAGCCGGGGAATCCGACCGTTGTCGTCTCCGTGGATGGGACCGCTAACGCCGGCGATACCGCGACCATCACGGTGAACGGGCGGGCTTATACGTATACGGTGAAGAGCGGTGATTCGCTCACCAGCATTGAGAATGGATTGATTGCCGCCGTCAACGGCGCGCCGGATCCCGATGTGACCGCCTCCGCGGGTTCTGCTTTCAACCGCGTTGTGCTCACCGCCCGTCAAGGCGGTACGGCTGGAACCGGCATTCCCGTCTCAGGCACGGTAGGCTCCGGCGCTAAGGTCACGCTTACGGCGTATACCAGCAAAACATGTTGCGCGGTTCAGCCGGGCTCGCCTATAGGCCCGGGGAATCCCGCGGGCCCGGGTGAACTCATCACGCTCAGTGCGGCCGGCCTGGGACTCCTTTCCGATCCCAACGCCCAGGCTGCTCAGATTACCGGCCAGCCCTACAGTGGTCCGACACCGAACGATGCTGCGAACTCCGTTAGTGCGACCATCGGCAGTTCTACCGCCCAAGTTGTGGCGGCGGGTCTGGCAACGGGTTCGTACGGCATCTATCAGGTGCAAATGATCGTGCCGTCCGATGCTCCTACGAATGACAAGTCCCAGGTCTATATCGCCCAGAATGCATTCGTCAGTAACATCGCGACCATCGCCGTGGGTCCTCCCGTCTTGACGCCTCCGCCTCCGCCGGTTACTACAGCCGGCCCGATACGCATCAGTATCGACCGGCCTGCGTTCAAAAGCCCCGCCTTTACGGGATACGCGGCCTTTGGCGGTTGGGCGCTTTCCTCGAAAGCGCTGATCACAAACGTGCAAGTCTCGGTGGATGGCGTCGCGAATGGAACGGCATCCTACGGCGCTAACCGGCAAGACGTGTGTACGGTTGCAGGGCAGGTGCCCGGCTGCCCGAATCTTGGCTGGAATTATCTGCTCGACACCACCCAATTCGCGGACGGAGCGCACACAGTGCAGATCACGGCTACCGACGCAAATGGTTCGCAATACACGAATGCGCAGCAGTTCACTACTTCGAACTGGGCTGGGGCGCTCCCCACGCGGCTGGCCATCGACAATCCATCCGCCCAAGGCGCCGCCTTCCAGGGCTGGGTTTCGCTTTCCGGCTGGGCTGTTAATTCGAATGCGGCGATTAGCGCCGTAACCATTTCTATCGATGGCCAGCCGGGCGCCGCGGCGAGTTATGGATCCAGTTCCTACGCCGGTTACCGGCCGGATGTGTGTGCCCGGTATCCCGGCCCCAGTTGCCCAGATACGGGCTGGTCTTATTTGCTCGATACGACTTTGCTTGCGAACGGAAAGCATACCGTTGCGGTGACCGCCACCACCGCGGATGGCCAGCGCTTGATTCGTGCAAACAGCTTTACGGTTGCCAACTGGATGGCTGGCAACAACCCGATTCATATCTCGATCGACGCTCCGAATGCGAATAGCGCGGCGTTCAGCGGCGTCCCGGCATTCGGCGGATGGGCAGTGGATGAGAACGTCCCGGTCTCCAGCGTCGGCGTCTCCATCGATGGTGTTCCATACGGTAACGCGTTGTACGGCGGGAACCGTGCCGATGTATGCAAGGTACTTTTAAACGCGCCCGGCTGCCCGAATGTGGGCTGGAATTTTGCGATCGACACCACGCTCCTCGGAGACGGCAATCACACGCTGGCGATTACCGCCAGGCCAGCTACCGGGCAAAGCTTCACGAAAACCATGCCCTTTAAAGTCGCTAATCAAGCGGTCCCGGGGAACTCCACCAGGGTTTCCGTCAGCCATCCCTCGGGAGTTTTCAGCGGCACAGCCGCTTTTGGCGGTTGGGCGCTGAATGATGCCAGTGCAATCCGCACTGTGGAGCTTTTTGTCGACGGCACGTCGAGGGGTTTCGCGGACTATGGTTCTGACCGGCCGGACGTTTGCGCCCTTTATCCCGCGGCCGGTTGTCCCGCTGTCGGTTGGAATGCCCTGCTCGATACCACTTCGCTCACCAACGGTCTGCATACCCTCGAAGCTACGGCTACCAGCGCTGCGGGCCAGCGCGCAACGGGCAGCGCCGCGTTTTTTGTTTCGAATAGCGCGCCAACCAGTCCCACCAGCGTTTTTATTTCGCAGCCGAACGGAAATAGTGGCCCGTACCTGGGATTGGTCCCCTTTTCCGGAGTGGCATCAAACGCCGGCGGCTCCGCGGTCACTGTATACATCGCAATCGATGGAGTGACGTATGGAGCCGCTAGCCCCTGCGTTCCCAGCCAGTGGTTCAGTACCTGCCCCGGCGGTACCTGGACGTTCGCGCTCGATACCACGCAACTCGTCAACGGCATTCACACTCTGGGCGCAACCGCCGTGGCGGCGGATGGCACTTCAGCCACTGCATCCGCTACCTTCCGGGTCGCGAACTGGTCCACCTTTAACACCACGACCGTGACCATCGATACGCCAAGCGCTTTCAGTGCGCCGTTTTCCGGCGTCGTGCCGTTCGGCGGCTGGGCTCTGGATGTGAACTCAGCGGTCGCTAATGTTCAAATCTCAATCGATGGCATCCCGTTCGGCGCTGCCTCCTACGGGGGCGATCGGCCCGACGTCTGCAAGGCGAGTCCGAACGCGCCCGGCTGCCCGAATGTCGGCTGGAACGTATTTGTGAATACCGGCACGCTTTCGAACGGCGCCCACACACTCGGCGTCACCGCAACGACGCTGAACGGGCAAAGCACGACCGCGACTTCCAGCTTCACAGTTGCGAACTAAGTGGCGCACGCCTTCAGCGTGCCGCGGTGAACTTCAGTTCGCCGTCTCTCTGTTATCCTGAGGGTTTCTACCATTCCAGGAACCCTCCGCTAGCCGCCGGTTCTGTTCAGTAATCCATGTATATTAAAAAGCAACGCCTTCTCACACCTGGCCCTACTCCGCTCCTGCCCGCAGCCCTTCACGCCATGATGGGCTCCGATATTCATCACCGGACCGAAGATTTCCGCACCTTGTATAAGCAGGTTCTCTCGGATCTGAAGCATGTGCTCGGTACATCGAACGATGTCTTGGTGCTGGTTTCGTCCGGTTCGGGCGGCCTCGAAGCGGCTACGCAGAATTTCTTCTCTCCCGGTGATGAGGTGCTGGTCTGCTCGGCCGGCAAATTCGGCGAGCGCTGGGTAGACATTATGAAGGCCTGGGGCATGAAAGCGACTGTGCTGACCGCCCCGTACGGCGATGCGGTCCATTCGGAGACGGTTGAGCAGACGCTTGCGAAGAATCCCGCCATCAAAGGCGTTTTCGTTCAAGCATCCGAAACATCCACCGGCACGCAGCACGACGTGAAGTCGATGGGGCTGGCGGTGAAGAAAACCAACGCCATTTTTGTGGTGGATGCGATCACCGGAATCGGCACCATGCCTCTGGATATCGCGGGCTGGGGACTCGATATCGTGGTCGGCGGGTCGCAGAAGGCGTTCATGATTCCGCCTGGCCTTGCTTTCCTCTCCATCAGTCCGAAGGCCTGGGCGCTAGCCGATTCCGCCAAAGCGCCACGCTTCTATTTCGATCTCAAGCGGGAAAAGAAGAACGCCGACAGCGGCGAATCCGCTTGGACACCGAACATCGCGTTGCTGCTGGCGCTTGCCGAGGCTCTGAAGTACATCAAATCCATCGGCATGGATAAGCTCGTTGAGAATGCGCAATTGCTGGCGCGTGCTACCCGCGAAGCGGTGCAAGAGCTTGGACTCGAGTTATTCTCATCCTCGCCAGGGTCATCGGTGACAGCGGTTCGCCCGCCCGCCGGAATGGATTCCGGCGTGATCGTGAAAGAGTTCCGGAACCGGTTCAACGCGATCATCACGAACGGCCAGGGATCCATGAAGGGCCAGATTTTCCGTCTGGCGCACCTCGGGTACTTCGATTTTCACGATCTGTTTGCGATTGTCGCCGAATTGGAACTCATTCTCGCGGCAAATGGTCTTCCCGTCCGCTTTGGCTCCGGAGTCGCCGCCGTTCAGAACGTCTATGCCGGCGCCGCTCTGCCTAAGCCGGCGGTGCGCGAACCCGAAGCCGCGCTGGCCCGATAACATCCGATGAAGATACTTGTTGCTGAGCCGCTTGCGCCGGCGGCCATAGACTTGTTGCGCGCGCAGAGCGATTGGGACGTGGTCGTAGCCGATCCCAAGACCTACCAGGCCCACCTGGCCGATTGCGATGCCCTCGTGGTCCGCAGCGCTGTAAAGGTGACCAGAGATGTCCTGAAACAAGCGCCAAAGCTCCGCGTAATCGGTCGCGCCGGTGTCGGCGTGGATAACGTCGATCTTCCCGCCGCTACCGATGCCGGCGTCCTGGTCATGAACACGCCGGGAGGCAACGCGGTGTCCGTCGCGGAACACACGCTCGCCCTCATGCTCTCCATGGCCCGCTCCGTTCCGCAGGCCAGCAGTTCCATCCGCTCCGGCAAATGGGAGAAGAAGAAGTTTCTCGGCAACGAGCTGCGCGGCAAAACGCTCGGCATC
>JAICXK010000117.1 GCA_025980435.1 Bryobacteraceae bacterium | reverse complement strand
GTCTGGTGCTGAAGCAAACGTGCCATGCACGTCTGCCCCACCAGCTTCAGAACATGTAGAGAGGGGTTCCCACCGAGGGCGCCGCCTCTTCTATGTCGCCGGCCGCGACGGGTTGGCCTTCCAGATCGCCGACCTGGCGGCAGTAAATGCCGTTCTCACCGACGTAAATCTCTAACTCCGCCGGCCGGGGAAGTGAGCCTTGAATCAGAGCCTCCGAGAGCGGATCCTCGATGTATTTTTGTAGCGCGCGCCGCAATGGCCGGGCGCCGTAGCTGCGGTCTCCGCAGGTCTTGTCGAGGATATACTTGGCAGCCTCGGGTTCAAGCCGGATCTTGATCTGTTTGGACACCAGGTTCGTATTGACCTGCTCAACCAGTAAGTCAATGATCTTGATCAGATCTTCGTCTACCAGCGAGGTGAACAGAATCACTTCGTCGAGGCGGTTGAGAAACTCGGGGTTGAACGCCCGTTTCACTTCGCTCAGGACGAGATCTTCGACTTTTTGGGGTATGCCCGTTGTGGTTGGCGTCGAGAAGCCGATCTGGCCGCGCTTATCCAGGAAGCGGGCTCCCAGGTTCGAGGTCATGATGATGATGGTGTTCTTGAAATCCACCGTGTTACCGAGCCCGTCGGTCAATTGGCCATCCTCAAAGACCTGCAGAAGGATGTTGTAGATGTCAGGGTGCGCCTTCTCGATCTCATCCAGCAGAACGATCGAATACGGCGCGCGTTTCACACGCTCGGTGAGCTGCCCGCCTTCCTCGTAGCCAACGTAGCCGGGAGGCGAGCCGATCAGCTTAGAGATGGAATGCTTCTCCATGAATTCCGACATGTCGAAACGGATGAGCGATTTCTCACTGCCGAAGAGGAACTCGGCGAGCGCCCTGGCGACTTCCGTCTTGCCCACGCCAGTCGGTCCGAGAAACAGGAAGGAGCCGGCCGGGCGTTTCGGCGATTTTAAGCCGGCCCGCGAGCGGCGGATGGCGCGCGAAAGCGCCGAGATCGCCTTCTCCTGGCTGATGACTCGCTTGTGCAGCTCTTCTTCAATCCGAAGGAGCTTATTGATCTCCTCTTCTTTAATGGACGTCATAGGCACGCCGGTCCAGCGCGCCACCACATCTTCTATGTCGTCTTTGGAGACAACCCCGGTTGAAGTGTCGTCGAGGTTGTACTTTTCGCGAAGCTGGCGAAGGTTTTCGCGTTCCTTTCGCTCTTCATCGGAATAGAAGCGCGCCTTCTCGAACTCATGATTGGCGATCGCATTCTCCATCCGGTGAACGATGAACTTGATGCGTTTCTGGATATCGGCCACTTCGCTGGGCAGGGTGGTTTGCCGCAGTTTCACGCGGGCGCCGGCTTCGTCGATCAGGTCGATGGCTTTATCGGGCAGGAAGCGATCCGGAATGAACCGCGTTGACGTGTAGACGGCCGATTCGATGGCCTCGTCGGTGTAGGCGACGGCATGAAACTTTTCGTACCGCTCTTTGATCCCGAAGAGAATGCGAATTGCATCGCCTTCGCTAGGAGGCGGAACTTTAACGGCCTGAAAGCGGCGCTCCAGCGAGCGGTCTTTCTCGATAGACTTCCGGTACTCGGCCGGGGTAGTTGCGCCGATACATTGAATTTCGCCGCGAGAAAGAGCGGGTTTTAAGATGTTGGCGGCATCGAGCGAACCTTCGGCAGAGCCGGCGCCGACCAGTGTATGGAGCTCGTCGATGAAGATGATGGCGTTCTGATTCTCCATCAGTTCCTTCATGATGGTCTTCAGCCGCTCTTCAAACTGCCCGCGGTATTTCGTTCCGGCCACAATCAGCGAGAGATCCAGAGCGAGAATGCGCTTGTCAGAAAGGAAGGACGGCACATCGCCATCGGCAATGCGCTGAGCGAGGCCCTCGACAATCGCGGTCTTTCCGACGCCCGGCTCACCGATCAGCACGGGATTGTTCTTCGTCCGGCGGCAAAGGATCTGAACGACCCGATCCACCTCCGAATCCCGTCCAATCAGCGGATCGAGCATACCATCCACAGCGGCCTGGGTCAGATCCCGGCTGAATTCCGCCAGCAGCGAACTTTCTTTGGGCCGGCTGGCCGATGTTTTCTCCGATGCCGAGCGCGCAATTTCCTCCCGCACAGCAGAAAGCCGCAGTCCCCTTTCATGAAGGATCTCAGCGGCAAAACTCTTCTCCTCCCGCAAAAGGCCAAGCAAAAGATGCTCCGTGCCGATGTGCTTGTGGCTGAGGCGCTCCGCTTCTTCCGCTCCGTACGCCAAAACGCGCTTGCATTCATGACTGAGGGGAAGATCGACGGACGTCGAGACCTTTTCCCGGACAGTCGTGTGCGCTTCAATCTGTTTGCGAATCGATTCGATTGCGGCGTGCGATCGCAAGAACCGGTTCGCTAGCGCTTTATCCTCGCGCAGGAGACCGAGCAAAAGGTGTTCGGTCTCAATATAAGGACTTCCGAACTGGCTCGCTTCATATCTTGCGAAAAAGATAACGCGGCGCGCTTTTTCGGTATATCTCTCAAACATAAGTGCCACCACCAAGACGGGTTGCGTCTTGTATCAATACTCCGGCTTCCTGCAATTCGATAGCCGACGGCGTGTGCAGGCTGCCCCTTCTTAACTCTAAGACGCGATCGCAGCGGGCGGCGAAACCCAGATTGTGGGTCACAAAAACGGAGGTCAATCCGTGCGCCGCGTGCAAATCGTTCAGCAGACCGATGATCATCTCACCGGTTCGAAAATCCAGGCTGCCGGTCGGCTCATCGGCAAGCAGGACCTTGGGTTGAGCAGCCAGGGCCCGCGCCAGAACCACCCGTTGACGTTCTCCCCCGGACAGTTCGCCGGCCCGGTGCGATTCACGGGTTCGCAGGCCGACTTCATGCAATCTCTCATGCGCGGCCCGCGATGCCTCCTGCGATGTGACGCCGCGAATCAGGAGCGGCATCATCACATTTTCGAGCGCCGTAAATTCCGGCAGAAGCGATGGAATCTGCCAGACAAAACCGATCTCCCGGTTGCGGAAATCAGCCAATTCCTGGTCACCGAGAGAAACTATATTGCGCCCGCCGTAGTAAATACTTCCGCAGGACGGCCGGTCGAGCCCGCCGAGCAGATGCATCAGGGTCGATTTGCCGGCCCCCGATTCCCCTATGATCGCAAGCCGTTCTCCGCGGCACACTTCCAGCGAAAGATCCTTGAAGACAAGTACTTCCGCGCCGCCCGAGCAGTAAGTCTTCGAAAGAGAATCCGCCCAGATGGCACTTTCTGCGCTCAATCTGCCGCCTTTACTGTTAGATTAAAACAGCTTGGGCCAGGATACCCCAAAGCTGCAAACTGCAGTTCCACCTACCTCTTAGACGTGGATAACGGCGATTGCGATTCTCTTCGTTCGGATTTGCGAAAACCGTCGGACGAGGCATGCCTCGCCCCTACGTCTCCCCTATCGGACCACGATGTTAACCAAACGGTCCGGGACCACGACGATCTTGGCAATCTGTTTGCCTTCGATAAACAGACTCACCTTTGTGTTTGCAAGGGCCAGACGCTCCAGTTCCTCGCGCGCCGTTCCGAAGGGCGCCTGAATATGACCGCGTAACTTCCCATTCACCTGAACCGGAATTTCCGCTTCGCTTTCTTTGGCCAGTTCCGGATCGAAACCCGGCCAGGGATGCCGAAACACCGGTCCGTCATGACCGAGTTCGGCCCAAAGATCCTGTGCGGTATAGGGCGCAAAGGGCGCAAGCATGAGAGTAAGTTTTTCGCAAATCTCGGGAAGCGCGCCCGGGGAGAGGCTGGCTTCCAGTTGATACAGCTCGTTGAGCAACTCCATCAGAGATGCGATGGACGTATTGAAGTGCCAGCGGCTGTCGAAATCGTTCGTGATCTTACGTACTGTCTGGTGAAGCTTGCGAAGCGCTTGGCGATCGGCACCGTTTCCTGGCTGTCGCGGCTGGGATATCCGATCGGCGTTGCGTGTGACGAAGCGGTACACTCGCGCGAGAAACCGCCGCTGCCCCTCGACACTCGATTCGTTCCAGTCCATGTCCTTTTCCGGCGGCACGGCAAATAATGTGTAGAGCCGGCATGTGTCGGCGCCGTATTTCTCCACCATCTCGTCGGGATCAACCACGTTGCCCTTCGATTTGGACATGGCGCTCCCATCTTTCAGCACCATGCCCTGAGTAAACAGGTTCTTAGCGGGCTCGCTATTGGCAACAAGTCCCAGGTCCCGCATTACCTTTGTCCAGAAGCGCGAGTAGATGAGATGCAAGATCGCGTGCGTGATTCCGCCGATGTATTGATCGATCGGGAACCATTTTGCGATGATTTCTGAATCGAACGGAGCCTGATCGTTATGCGGATCGCAGTACCTGTAAAAGTACCAAGAGGAATCCACGAACGTGTCCATAGTGTCGCTTTCGCGCCGCGCGGGTTCGCCGCAGCCGGGGCAGGGCACGTGCATGAACGATTCGACCGATTTTAGGGGCGACTCGCCTTCACCTGTGATCTTCACGTTTTCCGGAAGGCGCACGGGCAGATCCCTTTCGGGCACCGGCACGGCGCCGCAAGACGGGCAATAGATGATGGGGATGGGCGTGCCCCAGTATCTTTGCCGCGAAATGCCCCAATCCTTGATGCGAAATGTAATGGCTTCCGCGCCGAAGCCGTTCTCTTTCGCGAACGCGGCCATTGCGCTGCGAGCATCGGCGCTCGGCAAGCCCGACCATTCTCCGGAATTTTCTACGACTCCGTAATCAGAAAATGGCCCCGCCATCGTCGCGCCGTCAGCAAGCGGCTCGCCTTCGGGCCGAATCACCGGAACAACGGGGATGCCGTAGGCCCGGCAGAACTCAAAATCGCGCTCATCGTGCGCAGGAACGGCCATGATCGCGCCGGTTCCATACCCCATCAAAACAAAATTGCCGATCCAGACGGGTACTTTCGAACCGTTAAAAGGGTGAATCGCGTGACGGCCAGTGAAGAGCCCTGCTTTTTCCAGCATCGCGGGATCCTGGCGCGCCGTAGCATCGATCATTTCCTTGATCTTCACCCGTTCCGTTGCATCGGTCACCAGAGTTTCGACCAGCGGATGCTGCGGAGCGAGGATCAAGCAGGTTGCGCCATAAATGGTGTCGATGCGAGTCGTGAAGACGCGAATCTTCTGCTGCGCGCCCTCGAGCGCAAAATCGACTTCTGCGCCTTCCGAACGCCCGATCCAATTCCGCTGCATGGCGAGCACTCGTTCGGGCCATCCGCCTTCCAACTGCTTCATGTCGTCCAGAAGCTCAGCCGCGTACGCAGTCGTTTTCAGGAACCACTGCTGCATGGCGCGCTGCTCGACCGGAGTGGTTTCGTGCCGCCAGCAGCAGCCGTTTACGACCTGTTCGTTTGCCAGGACGGTACAGCATTCGGGGCACCAGTTCAACAGGGCCTCTTTTCGGTAGGCCAGGCCGCGCTCGAACATTTTCAGGAAGAACCACTGGTTCCAGCGATAGTATTCCGGCTCGCAACTGGCGATTTCGCGATTCCAGTCGAGCGCGAAACCCATTCGCAGCATCTGGCTCTTCATGTGGGCGATGTTGCTGAGGGTCCACTCTCGCGGGTCCCTTCCGGCTTTTAAGGCGGCGTTCTCCGCGGGCAACCCAAACGCGTCCCAGCCCATGGGGTGCAATACGTTGTACCCGCGCATCCACATATAGCGGGCCAGCGCGTCGCCGATGGAGTAGTTCCGGACGTGCCCCATGTGCAGCTTGCCGCTGGGATACGGCAGCATTTCAAGCACGTAATACTTCGGCTTGTCGGGAGCGCCGGCTACGTAGAGCCGCGAGTCATTCGCCCACCGCTCATGCCATTTCGGCTCAATTTCCTTGGGGTCGAACGCTTTTTCGGGAATACCAGCTCCTTCAATGCCGTCATGTTACGAAGATCGTCACCCGGCTCGTCGATTGGGGTCTCGAGGATGAAGGCTTTTTCGCGTAAATCCGGATGATTCAGGATGCGGCGAAAGCCTTCTAAACCAATATAACCAGAACCAATGTGGGCGTGCCGGTCGCAATGCGAGCCGAGTCGTGCTTTCGCGTCATTGGTGTGAATTACAGGCACATGGTTGAGCCCCAGGGTAGTGGAGGCCGCGCCAAGAAGCTGAGCGAGCCCAGTTTCGCACGCAAGGTCGAATCCGGCGACATAGCAGTGGCAAGTGTCCAGGCAATAGTCGACCGGTATCTCCAAATACGGTGTGATGAGGCTACGAATGGTGGAAAGCTCTTCCAGTTTGCCGCCGAGTTGTGCGCCTGCGCCGGCTGTATTTTCGAGAAGGATAGCGAGCTTCGCGTTGCGTTTCAGGTCAGGAGAAACGCCGCGCCAGGCAAGCACCATAGCCTCGGCAACATTCAGTATGCCTTGCTCCAGCGAGAGTCCTTTGTAATTGCCGGGATGCGCGACCAGGTAATCGGCCCCAATCAGAAGTGCCCTCTCCAGTTCACCTGAAAAAGCCTGAATCGAGCTGTCCCGAATCGCAGACGGGGGCGCGGCGAGGTTGATCAGGTAATTGTCGTGTACGACGAGCGGAGCGAGATCGTGCTTTTGGCGCAGATCGCGAAGGCGTTTTACCTGCGCAGGTTCGAGGCTCCTGGCGCGCCACATGCGCGGGCTGGCAGAAAAGATCTGGAACGTGTTTGCGCCCAGCTCATGAGCCTTGATGGCGGCGCGTTCCAGCGCACCTCCAATAGAGCAATGTATGCCGATGCGCACGATTCAGGATAGCGGGCAGGATCTGACAGAACGAAAGGAGGCTGTGCAGCGCCGCCCGGAAAGGCGGCGGCAGCCACGATTGGCTGCTCCCCACAAACCTGCTGATCCCACCCTAGCCGGCCTTTTGGGCAGCGATGATGCGTTTCGGGCCGACGGAAACCGGGTGTTCGGGGGTCTGGAGATTCAGATTCAGCAAAACGCGGTGATCTACTTCAGCCTCGGCGAGCAAAACCTTCCATTTGTGCAGCTCCTGCTTGCGTTTTTCAGCGGCCTGACGGCGCGCGTGCTCGGCGCGTTGACGCTGCTGCGATTCGAAGCCAATTTCGGTCTTACGCTTTTGGGCTCTTAGCTTTAGCAGATCGTTGAGGGACTTATGGAAGGCGCGTTCGTGGGTGGTCTGATAGCGGAGATAGAGCGCGAGCTGTTTCTGTTCAACAGAACCCTCTGTAAAGCAGGCGTTCTGCAGTACGAGGGCACGGGTACGCAGCCACCAAGCCTGAGCCATCTGTGTGACGAGCAAAGTTTCCGTCGGTGTAGCGGGTTGGTGCTCTTCAGCAAGCTGCTTTGCAAGCTGGTTGAACTCTTCAGCGTCTTCCCAACGCAGAACCCGGAATGCGCCCGTGAAGCCATGGCGGAGATTGTTCTGGCAGGAAACGGCTTTACCGACTTCCGATTTGGGACCAGTAGACCGCTGTGCGTTGACACGGTTAGCGGCGGTTTGAGCTTGGGTAGACATGCCCGGAGAATACAAGCCGGGAGTTCGGGTTGGCGGTGAATTCGCAGCTAATGCGCTGAGCCGGCGCGGAATATATTTTTCAGGCGAATTGTGATGACGTCGCTGTTGCGATACTGCCTACTGCGTCACTGTAAAGGAACTGCTCACCGTGGCCTGCTGGCCGTTGGTCGAAATCGCAGTAACTTCTAACTGGTGGGCGCCATTGGCAAGCACGGTTGTGTCGAGCAAATAGTTCCAGCCCACGTTGGGACAACCCGCTTTTCCCGGAAACACGTTGCAGACATCGGGCCGGCCCCCGCCATAAGTGGCTACGCCGTTGACGACGCCATCAATCAGGATCTTGACTGCTGCGATCGCAATCCCATTCGTCTGGTTAAGCGCCCAGCCTCCAAATGCCGCTGTACCACTGAACGCTCCGCTGGTCGAAATCGGCCGATCGATGCCGATCGTTACCGGACTCGAATTCGAGACGTTGAAGGCCACACTTGTGGTTGAATATTGGCCGCCAGTGGATAGAGCAGTCACAGATAGAGTATGCGGGCCGTTTGCCAGGCTGGTCGTATCGAACGCCAGATCCCAACCGACATTGGGACAACCCGCTCTCCGGGGAAGGACGGCACAGACATCCGCCCGATTCACTCCATAGTTTCCGTTGCCTGCCGGAACGCCATCAATCGCTACGGAAACGCTCCTAATGGCCGCGATGTCACTCACTGCCCAGCCGCCGAATACAACCGAGCCGCTGATCGCACTGCTCTGCGAATTCGGACTGTCGACCGCGATTTTCATTGGATTGCTGGTGCTCCAGTTCGAGACGGTAAACGGCGCGTTTAAGGTCAATTGATCGCCAGTCGTCGATGTCCCTGTGACCGCGAGCGTATGCGGCCCGTCGGTAAGCAACGTGGTATCCAGCCAAAAAGCCCAGCCGACATTCGGGCAGCCCGGGCGGCCAGGCAAAGCCGCGCAAACGTCGGGGCGATTGCCGCCGTATCCCGCGATGCCCTTTTGAACGCCATCCACGGAAATCGCGACACTGGCCACGGGCGCGTTATCGTCAACCGCCCAACCCGTGAAGGCCGCCACTCCCGCGACAGTTGCATTCTGCGCTGCCGGCTGATCGATGTTCATCCGTAACGGGGTTCCGCTGGTTGGGTTCGCAACAACAAACGAAGCACTTGCGGTCGCGCGATCCCCGTTCGCCGCAGTTGCCGTGACGGCGATCATGTGATTCCCATTGGCGACTCCCGTAGTATCGAAGCTAAGGTTCCAGCCGACGTTTGGACATCCGGGCTTGTCCGGAAAAGCGGCGCAGACGTCCGGGCGGGCTGCTCCATAAGCGGCGCTTCCGGCGGAAACGCCGTCGATCGATACCGTTACGCTGCTGATGGCGGCGTTATTGTCGAGTGCCCAGCCCCCAAAGCCTGCTGCGCCGTTGAACGGTTTCTGATCGTGAGGAACGCCGATGCTGATCAGCATCGGGCTGCCGCCCAAATTCTTTGTCGTAAAGCTCGTCGATACGGTTGTGTTCTGGCCCAACGCCGTAAAGCCCGTCATGGCGAGAATATGTGTGCCGTCCGGCAGCAGCCTGGTGTCAAGCACGGCGTTCCACCCCACGTTCGGGCATCCCGTCACGCCCGAATAGAAGGCGCAAACGTCGGGCCTGCCGGCTCCATACGTTGCCGCTCCGTATGGCACGCCGTCAACAGACATGGACACGCCGGTAATCGAGCCGGTTTTATCGAGCGCCCAGCCGCCGAATCCTACCACGCCCGTAAACGATCCGCTGTTGGAAGACGGCCGGTCAATGGTGATGACCATGGGGTCGGCGCCACTCCAATTCGCCACGGTGAAAGAAGCAGAGGTGGCAGAGTGATCTCCCAGCGCGGAAGTCGCGATCGCACTCAGCGTGTGAGTGCCATCCGCAAGCTGCGTGGTATCCATGACCGCCGACCAGCCCACATTGGGGCAGCCAATCCCTGCGGGGTAGATCGCGCAAACGTCCGTCCGGCTGCCGCCGTAGCCCGCCGCGCCATAGGGCACGCCGTCGATTGACAGTTGAACGCTGCTGATGCCGGAGTTGTTGTTGACAGCCCAACCAGAAAAGACTCCAAGGCCGATGAAGGTAGATTGCTGCGGGCCCGGCTGATCGATTCCTAGACGGAATGCCTGGGATGAACTCACCGCGTTCCAATTCTCTGCCAGGTTCGCGACATTCACCGAGCCAAGTCCGGTTGCCAGGTCATAACCGGAGCCGGCCTGATAACGCGCGGCGCTGGTTCCAAACCCGCTTTCGCCGGGAACTGCGTTATTGCCTGAGGTGACATCGTTGAAAATGCAGTTGGCCGCGGGCAGCGCCGATGCGCTGGAAGCATTGCAGGAACCCAGAGCTTCCGAAGCAGCAAGCCCATAGAGCACGTAGGCGGCTTGCCCCAACCTCGAGCCGCTCCTTTGGACCATGAGCGCCATAATTCCCGCGAAGGAAGGCGTCGCGGCGGACGTTCCGCTGTACCCCTGAAAGCTGATGCGTCCGGTTTTGTTCGGGGTGCAGGAGCCGTCGATGCATAAGAGGTAGGCGTCGTGACCCGCAGCCGTCAGGGACACGTCGGGAACATCCCGAGCTCCATCGTTGGGAATTCCCGCAACGCCCGTTTGCCAGGCAGGCTTGCTGAACAGCGTACTGGCCCCTCCGCCGCCTGCCCAGAGCCCAGGTGAATTTCCCGCAGTACACTGCCCGGCGGTGCAACTCTCGTTCCAGACATCTTCGGGAATGTAAGAGATGGCCGAACCGCCATTGGATGCGTTGCTCGATTGCCAGTAGGCGGCGTCGTTTCCGCGCTCATTAAACTGGGTACCGCCGACCGCGATCGTGTACGGCGTGGAAGCGAGAATATTGACCGATACCGGTCCATTTGCGGTCGTCTCGCTGGACGGGTCGTCGCATCCCTCCGCTCCGGAATCGCCGGACGCCACTGTGTAGGTAATCCCCTGCGCGGCGGCTTGTTGTGCGAGAGACGAAATGGCCGCGGCTTCGGCTGCCGTGTAGCTCGCCTCGCAGTTGCCGAAACTCTCGGTCATCACGTCGCCGAGGTTGTGGTCGATAATGTATTCCTCCGACAGGTCCACGCCATCGGTGGTGTTCGTGCTCTTTGAGACAACCAGTTTTATGGCGGCGCCGGGCGCAACCGCTCCCGCCCAGGAGGTATCCAGAACCGCTTCGGCCTCCTCATCGCCGCCAAGGTCGCCGGGGTCCGCGCCATTCACGACAACTTGGGGAGGGTTGGCAGGCAGGTTGAAGGTGCTGCGGAAGCTTGCAATATCTTGCAGGTTAATGTTGCTTCGACCGACAACTGCAATCGTGGCCCCTGCGCCCGAAATTCCCGCACTGTAAACCGGATTGATGTTGTAGATGGTGGCGTAATCGGCGGGCGCCAGCGTATGGCTTCCACTGGATGTGGTGAATTCGGGCGACTTCTGAAACACTCCATTCGACCGGATGAGCTGGGGCCGCTTGCTGAAGTTATGAAGCGTCGCCACGCCTGCTACGACGCTCGCAAGGGCCGAAGGTATTTCCGGGTCCGTGGCATTGGCCCAGTGGACCTTTCCGCGGACAACGTATTTGTGAATTTCGGTGTGAAATGCTTCCTGGACCTGCGCGGCAGTCCCGGAAAACTCGATAATGCTGCGTCCGTTGGAAACGCGCGCAATCTGGAATCCGTGAGACTGCAACCATGCAGTAACGGTCTGCACATCCTGTTCCGCGGCGCCGAACTGCTGGCCGAATTCCTGCGGAGTAAGCCAATGGTGGTAAAGCGAAGACGAGCGATCCTGCTGACGGTCGAGCAGATTTCGAACCGCGATCTCCTGCTGGCCGCTACGGGTGAGCACCAACAGCATGCGCTCCATGGGTAGATCCGGCGGCGCAAGGCCTCGATCGAATTCGCTGCGCGCAAGTGGATGGACATTGCCGGGCAATCTCGACAGCCGTCCTTCATTAATCGGACGCGTGATCCGCCTTTGTGCGAATGCATTCCCATCCAGCAGGCCCACCAACGCACAGCAAAGGAAGGCGCCCTTCCAGAACCGTCTCATTCCGATGTACTTTTGTACTACACGCCACGGACGTTGTACGCAGCTGGACGGTTACTCGGGGAGCGGGCTTTAGCGAATGCCACTTATCTTTGTAGGGCAGGACCCCTGCCCTGCGGCCGACGCCGCAGCAGCCTGTGCCGACGCCCCATCGGCCTAGCTTCAACTGCTTAAGCACCCGGACAAGCGGGATGGGGCGTCCCGCGCAGCTCACGGAGCCGCCCCACAAAACCTATTCCCAGAAACTGGAAAAATAAGTGACATGGGCTTCAACCGGCTAAAGCTCGTCCTCCGCACTCTTAGCCTTCCGCATCGCTTTTCGATAGGCGCTCTTCAATTCCAGAGCGATGTGAATCTGCGGCATATCCAGAGTCATGCGGCTCTTGGCTGAATCGATCGCAACGGTATAGGGCCCATCCCTCGTGCCCAGTTCGTCGTAGAACGCTACCTGGTCGCCATTCAATTCGTAGTTGCCGTGACGTTGAACACGTTGGTGGTGGATGTATATATCCTTTGTAAATGTGCCATCCGGGCGAAATGTCAGAGTGCCGCTGCACTCTTCCGGATGGGGCCGTCCGTCAAAGCAGGTGTGTGTGGTCTGGATGCCGCTGTCAGGATCGGTGACCGTGATGTATTCCCAGCCGCCAGGATCCTGCAGCAGCTTAAGCTGATCCTGCGAGATCCCGGGCAAGAGCGCTGCCGCGAAGAAGAACATGAAGATACCGCGCATGACCAGTCAACCTTTCCTCAATGTGTCATCGAATAGATGATGTAGTTAATCCCGATCCGCATGCCCAGCGCCGAATACTCTTCCGGGTACTCCGCGTCGTCGGCCCATTCCCAGGAATCCCCCAGGTCCGAATTAAACGCAATCGCCACCATGATGCGGCCTTTGTCGTCGTAGATGCCGCGCCAGTGCGCCACGTAGCCGTCGTTGCGAAACGGAACTCCCGTCCGCACCCCCCATTCGCCCGGTACCTGGTAGCGGTTGCCCAAATCGTAAACGGTGTGGAAGATTGCGTCGCTATCGGGAATTTCAACGACGGGCCGTCCGGGAAGCACACGCTTCATGCTGTCTTCAAATACTGCCCAATCGTGCGTGCCCCAAAAGTCGTCGCACATCAGAAACCCGCCGCGCAGCAGGTAATCGCGTAGCGTGCGGGCCTGCGAATCGGTTAGCTGCCATTCGCCTACGAAGACCGCATACAGCCAGGGATAGTTATAAACGTCGTTCTTATCGTCCAGGTTGACAGGCTGCTCCACCGATCGCGCATCCAGGCGAGTCAGTCGCTGGATCGCCTGCAGGAAATGGCGATCCGCCCGGGGATAGTCGTTGGTCCAGCTTGAGTGCCCGCGTGTCCAGTCCCACCCCGCGTGCCGGAAGTGCGCATCGGGAATCGACGGGTACATCAATCGTGCGAACACCCACTCGGTCTTATCGTCGAACCCGGAAGGCAGTGGAATCTGGCCGATGCGGTATTCGTCGCCAGGATATTCACGGAAGGCGCGTGGCAGGTTCTTTTCCGCCGCATACAGAAAGGCAAACGCGCCCAGGGTAAGTACCAGGTAGCGAAACACCCTGCCGCCACGGCTCCGCACAATTCCTCGACCCGAGAATAGCATTCCGAATTCGTCCGATTGAGAACGCCGGTGTTCGGAATCGGGCAGTAAGGAGAAGGAATCTACGAAGATTTTCGTTGACAGTACGAATAGCTTCGTAGTAAGGTCTGGGCATGGCGAATTCACAGCCGCCGAAGCCAACTTCGACAGAATTAGAGATTTTACGCGTGCTATGGGAGCGCGGCCCCTCTACCGTCCGCGAAGTACAGGACGTGTTAGAGCGCACCAGGCCCACCGGTTACACAACGGTTCTGAAGTTGCTGCAGATCATGACGGCCAAAGGCAGCGTGACACGCAACGAGGATTCCCGGGCGCATGTATACGAAGCCCGGCAGCCTGCGGAAAATACGAAGCGCCAGCTTGTAGGCGATCTACTGCAGCGAGCCTTTGCCGGTTCCGCGAGCCAGTTGATGATGCACGCGCTGGCGGGGAAAAAGGCATCGCGCGAAGAGATCGAAGAGATCCGCCGGATGCTCGATGAATACGAAGGGAGGACACCACGATGATTTCAGCTTCCTGGTTGACGCCGGGGACAATTCAAACGCTCGGCTGGACGCTGGTCCACTTCGTATGGGAAGGCGCGGCGCTCGCGCTCTTGCTGTACGTGTTTTTTGCCTTTACCCGCAGCGCGCGCGTGCGATATGCAGCCGCTGTAATCACGCTTCTGCTTATGGCGGCCTCTCCCATTGCCACTTTCGCGTTTCTGCGAAACCGCCCCGGACTAGCCGTAGATGCTGCTTCGGCCCACCAGGTGTTCACTTCGCTAACCGTCGCCGCGAAACTCGCCCTCGATAATTCCGTTGGAACCGTTCAGGCGCCCCTGCCGCGTATTGACTGGCTGAGCTGGCTGGTTTGGGCCTGGTTCGGTGGAGTGCTGGTCTTCGCGCTACGCGCGCTTGGCGGATGGCTGGTACTCGAGCGGGTCCATCGCGAAAAGAGTGAACCGCTCGGGATCGCGCTACGCAATCGCTGCACGCTGCTGCAAGAGCGGCTGGCTCTGACTCGGACGGTGCGGTACTTACAGTCCCAGTTAGTCGAAGTGCCTGCTGTCATGGGCTGGTTCCGTCCGGTTGTGCTTATTCCAGTGAGCGCGTTAACGGGCCTGTCGCCGGAGCAGTTAGAGGCCGTGATCGCGCACGAACTGGCGCACATCAAGCGGCTGGATTGTTTTGTGAACCTGTTCCAGATCGCCGCCGAGACCGTGCTCTTCTACCATCCCGCAGTATGGTGGGTCAGCAAAGCGATCCGGAATGAGCGTGAAAACTGCTGTGACGATGTCGCGGTTTCCATCTGCGGTAATCCCGGCGATTACGCCAGGGCGTTGGCCGCCATGGAAGGCTGGCGCGCCACACCTGCGCTTGTTCTGGCGGTAAACAGCAGTT
>JAICXK010000065.1 GCA_025980435.1 Bryobacteraceae bacterium | reverse complement strand
GTTAAGGCTCAAAGTTAACTGTTTTCCTTGTAGGCTCTGAACCCGTCAAGCAATTGCCGTAGGACTATCCAGTTCCACCGGGCAGTCAAACAGGTCCATCTGTACGAAGGTTTTGACCTTGCCATACAACACGTCGTAGCCCTGACGAGCCGCAAATCACGCCAGTTGCGTCCATCGAAGCCGTTATCGGGCAAGACCGGATCGTCTTTCAGAAAGATCCGCAGGCCCTGAAAGTCCTTGTAGATTCCTGTTCAGTCAATCGAGGCATAATTGCGGTTGCTAACAAATACTGCTAGATGTCGAGGAACGCATCCGGTTCAACGCCGGCCTGCTTCAAAATGGCGCGTAACGTGCCCTCCGGCATGTCTCCCGGGTGGTTCGGTATAGTCGTGTAGCGGTTTGTAGCAGGGTTGTACCAGATCTCGTGACTTCCCGCCGCATGCCGATCGAATTGAAAGCCCAGCCGCTTCAGCTTGCTTATAATCTGGCGATACCGGAATCCGGCAAGGCGCCCCATTCAGGCAGCGAAAACGATTGTGTATTCGCCGCGCTCGGCCGTCGTTGGCAAGGAAGGCGTTTCTTCGCGCTCACGACGTGCTTCGACCAGCCTTCGCGCTATATCTTTCGCTATATCCAACGCCTCCGATACGGTGCGTCCTTGTGCCACCAAGCCCGGTAGATCTTGGGAGGTCGCGAGGTAAACACCCTCGGGCAGTTGCTCGACCTGAATGCGTACAGCCAACTCCATCAGCATAAATGCTAGCACCTGCGGCAAGCCGGTTCGCAGCCTGGGTGCGCGGCGCCAATGCCATCATCGCTTGCACCCTTGCCGTCTCAGCCGTCGCTTCGAGGACTATTGGGCCGACCGCTCGCCAGCCGCATAAGCCTCCACTTTTATGTCGCGCACCCAACCGGCTTTCGCGACAAACGCAAAATCATTCGGGGAGACCAAAGGTGAAAACAGATGACCGTCATATCCCCAGCTCCTCTTGCCAAACTAGGAGAACGCGGTTACAATACTTCCTAGAATAGCTAGGAGACAGACCTTTGAACAAAAACGCAGACCTGCTGCCGGGTACTCTGGACATGCTCATCCTCAAAGCCGTGTCTTTAAAACCGCTGCACGGATATGGCGTGCTGCTGCGTATCAGGCAGATTTCGGGAGAAGCGCTTGAAATCCCGCAAGGGTCGCTATATCCGGCGCTCTACCGTCTGGAGCACCAGGGCCTGATTGCAGGCGAATGGGGCCAGAGTGAGAACAACCGGCGGGCGAAGTACTACACGCTTACGGCGACCGGCAGGCGCCGGCTGCGGGAGGAGACAGCAGGCTGGAATCGTCTGGCGGCAGCGATTGCCTCAGCTTTGAACACGACTCCAGAGGAGATCTGATGTGCTGAAGCGCCTTAGATCGCTACTTCGCGCGCTTCAATCGCGTCGTGACTTTGAACAGGGCATGAGCGAAGAACTGGAGTCTCACATCGAGCAATACGCTCAGGACCTGACGCGCGCGGGAGTGCCGCCCCAAGAGGCCATGCGGCGCGCCCGAATGGAATTTGGCGGCTTGAATGGAGTTCAGGAAGAGTGTCGCGCGGCGCGCTGGCTGCATCCCTTCGATGAACTGGTACGGCAGACCCGCCACGCGGCTCGATTATTGCGGAAATCGCCTGGTTTCACGATTACCGCGTTGTTGACTCTGGCCGTTTGTCTGGGCGCTAATTTAACAATTTTCGCGGTTATCGACTCTGTGCTGCTCCGCCCCTTGCCATTTCCCGATGCCGGCCGGCTGGTAACAATGTTCAACAGCTATCCGAAGGCGGGTGTGGAACGGGACGGCTCCTCAATTACTAACTACTACGAGCGCCGGGCCCGCATTCCCGCGTTCAGCAGTCTGTCCTTGTACCGGTACGGGAAGGTAATTGCCGGTGAAACGGGTTCAACGGAGCGCCAGCAGATTATGCGCGTTTCTCCGGAGTTCTTTTCAACGCTTGGAATCGGGCCAGTAGTGGGGCGCGGCTTCACGGAAGAAGAAACCTCGGTTGGGGCGGACCGGGTGGTCATTCTCACAGACACGTACTGGAAGCAGCACTTCAATCGCGGGTACAACCAGGTGATCGGAAAGAAGCTCCGGCTGGATGGAGTTCCCTACACGGTGATCGGTATTTTGCCGCCTGGTTTTCGCTTTCTCTCATCGAAAGCTCAGCTCTACCTTCCGTTCTCGTCGCGCCCGGAGGAGCGCGGCCCGCGAGAGATGCATTCCGGCGGAAACTCAAAACAACTGATTGCGCGCTTGCGGCCGGGGGCCACCCTGAGCCAGGCGCAAACCCAGATCGACGCGCAAAACAACTTGCTCGAAAGGGACGATCCGCAGGCCAAAATGATGGCGGATGCCGGATTTCGAACGGTGGTGAAGCCGCTGCACGCCGATTACGTTGCAAGCGTACGTCCGGTCTTGCTCCTGTTGCAGGCGGGAGCGCTCATCCTCTTGCTCATCGCCGCCGTCAACCTGGCGAATCTCCTATTGATTCGCATCAACGGACGCAGCAAGGAAATCGCCGTCCGGCAGGCCCTTGGCGCGAGCCGCCTGCAAGTGCTCAGTGAAACGATCGTCGAAACGACCGTGCTGACGCTGGCGGGCGGATTCCTTGGCCTGATCGCCGGAGCTGCCGGTATCCGCGCCTTGACGATATTTGGCGCCGACCGCTTGCCGCAGGGAAGCCAGATTGCGTTCGATGGCCGATTGGCTTTGGTTGCATTCCTGGGAGCGGTTGTGCTGGGGATCGCGCTGGCGCTGCCTATTGCCTGGTTTGCTCTGCGCACCGAGCCGGCGAACGCGATTCAATCGCAGGCCCGCGGCGGAACGGCGAGTCACGCCATGCAAAGCCTGCGTCACGCTTTCGTGGTGGCGCAGATCGCTTTGTCGTTCGTATTATTGTCCGGGACCGGCTTGCTTGCGCTCAGCCTGAAACACGCCATGTCAGTCTCGCCCGGGTTCAGGGCGGATCACGTCCTCACCGGTCAGATTTCGTTGCCCGGGGGCACGTACCGGGACTGGCCGTCACGGCTGGCTTTCAACGCCGAGCTGTTGAAGGAGATCGGCCGCCAGCCGGGAGTCTCGGCAGTTGGCCTGGTAAACAACCTGCCGCTAAGCGGCAATAACGGGAAGAGTGCCGCCACGGTGAAAGGCCATGTCCTTCGCCCCGGAGAATCGGCAAGAGGCCATTATGCATATGGAGTGGATGGCGACTACTTCGCCGCTATGGGCATCGCTTTGCGTGAGGGCCGGTTTCTAACCGCGGACGATTCACGCCGTGGTAACAGAGTTTGTGTTGTGGACGAAGATTTCGCGCGGTACTACTGGCCGCACGGCGACGCTCTGGGGCAACGGCTCTTCGAAGGCTCTGGGGAAGCAAGTGACGCGCAGGCGTTCACCGTAGTGGGTGTCGTCGGAAACGTGAAGCAGGCGGCTCTGACTGATGATGCTGCTCAAGGAGCGGTCTACTATCCTTACGCCTTACGCACCGATGATAACCTCTCCGTGGTTGTACGCGCTATTCGTTCACCCGAATCCCTGGGACTTACATTACAAAGAGCGGTTCGGCAAATTGATCCGCAAGTTCCGGTGAACGATATCAGATCCATGGATGCACTGGTCGATGAGAGCCTGGCGGCTCAACGCTCGCCGGCGCTGCTTACGGCTGTGTTCTCCGCGATCGCACTACTGTTGACCTCCATTGGTACTTACGGTGTGTTGGGCTATGCCGTGGCGCTGCGGCGCGGGGAAATCGGCATCCGGATGGCGCTGGGCGCGCAGCCCCGGAAGATTCGAGAGCAGTTTCTGGCGCTCGCGCTGCGGCTCATCATTTTCGGCGCCATGCTCGGGATATTCGGCGCCTGGTTAACTGGCCAGGCAATGCGGAGTCTGCTGTTCCACGTTCCACCCGTCGATCCTCCGGTACTGGCGTGGTCAGCCGGTTGTATGGCGTTTGTTTCGCTGCTCGCCTGTTTGCTGCCATCCCGCCGCGCAGCGCGGATCTCGCCGATGGAAACGCTTCGATCGCTCGGGTGAGCGTAGAATTTCAGGATGAGCTTTCGCGCCGCCGCTGTGTTGCTGGCCACCGCGTTTCTACCGTTACAGGCGCAGAACGCGGTTACTTTGATCCTGGTCAACGGCAAGATCTGGACCGAGAACCCTCGCCAGAAAGAGGCGGAAGCGGTGGCGATTCGCGGCAACCGCATCGCAGCGGTCGGTTCGACGGCTGAGATCTCGCGAATGAAAGGCCCGAGCGTCCGAGTCGTGGATCTGGAAGGAAAGCGCGTGGTGCCGGGCTTCAACGATGCGCACGTGCACTTCTATTCCGGCGGGTCGGACCTGGCAGGCCCACAGCTTCGCTACGCCAAGAGCCAGCAGGAGTTTCGCGACACACTTGCCGAGTTCGCCGAGACGCAACCGAAAGGCCGGTGGATTACGGGCGGGAACTGGGATCACGAGAACTGGCGGCCGGCAGCGCTGCCAACCCGCCAGTTGATTGATGCTGTGACAAAGGATTGGCCGGTGTTTGTCAATCGTCTGGACGGCCACATGTCGCTGGCGAATTCGGTAGCGCTGAAGCTTGCGCACGTTGACAAAAGCACGAAGGATGTTCCAGGCGGCGTGATCGTGCGCGATTCCGGAGGGAACCCGACCGGCATTCTGAAGGACGCGGCGCAAGATCTGGTGAATCGCGTAATGCCGCCGCCGTCCGCGGACCAGATCCGCACGGCCGTGCTTGCGGCACAGGCCTATGCGAATGCCCAGGGCGTCACCAGTGTGCAGGACATGTCGGCGGCTCCCGACGTCTTCCGGGTTTATCAGAAGATGATGCACGGCGGCGAACTGCGCGTGCGGATTTCCGGTCATCAGCCTCTGCCCGACTGGAAGCGCCTGGCGGATATCGGACTGCTCGCCGATTTTGGCAACGACGAGCTGCATATCGGCGGGTTGAAAGGATTCGCCGACGGCTCGCTCGGGTCGAGCACAGCATTGTTTTTTCAGCCGTATCTCGACGCTCCAAACACGAGCGGTATTCCGAGCGCGGAGCTCGCGGATCCGGAACAGATGTTCCACAACGTCGAACAAGCCGATGCGGACGGGCTGCAGGTTGCGATTCACGCGATTGGGGACAAGGCGAACCACATTATTCTCGGGTTTTATGAGAAGGTGGAGCACGAGCACGGGCTGCGCGACCGCCGATTCCGGATCGAACATGCGCAGCATCTTCTGGCCGCGGACATTCCGCGCTTTGCACAGTTACACGTCATCGCTTCGATGCAGCCTTATCACTGTATCGACGACGGCCGGTGGGCGGAGAAGCGCATTGGCCCGGAGCGCGCCAAGACCACCTACGCATTTCGTTCACTGTTGGACGCGGGGACTACTTTGGCGTTTGGATCCGATTGGGATGTTGCGCCCATGAAACCCATTCTGGGCATCTATGCCGCGGTCACGAGACGCACTCTGGACGGCAAGCACCCTGACGGCTGGGTGCCCGAACAGAAGATCACCGTCGCGGAGGCCGTTCACGCCTACACCGTGGGATCGGCTTATGCCAGTTTCGAAGAGAACAGTAAAGGATCGATCGAACCGGGCAAGCTGGCCGATCTTGCGGTTTTATCGGACGATATTTTCGCGATCGATCCAGTGAAGATCGCGGGAACGAAGGTTTATATGACGATCTTCGACGGGCGGATTGTGTTCGGCCCTATTCCGAGCCCGTACCAAAGGGACTCAAGCGGATTGCTTTTGCGTCCAGCAGGTCCCGAATCCGGGGTGAGGTAAGGGCTTCCATCTCCCGGACGCGCGATTCCTTTAACCTCGTCGGGGCGCTTTGTAGTTCGGGACCGAGGAAGCCGGGGTGGCACATGAATTCGGTTGTGCCCTCCGGCAACTTCGATAATGCCGCTGCAAAGGTCTGCTCGGTAAGGGAACCGGTCAGCCGAAAGCCCAGGAAGTGATCGGTCATGCGCACTTTGAACCGCCCTGCGAGCCTTCTATAGAAGCGGGCAGCGGCCGCACAGAGCAAACCCGCAAAGGGGGCGTTCGCATCCAAGGGCAATCTCACATACGGAATATCAAATTCGTGAGCGAGTCGCACGACTGCGTGGAATACGTTCGGCGCAAGATGAGAATGCTTATGAGAATCAAGATGAGTAGGCTTAATACCCGCCGCGAGGATCTTTTCAATCTGGGCGCGCAATTCGGCATAGATATTCAAGCGACGGCGAAGCAGCGCTCCGATCAAGTCTCCGGGGCTTTCCGGAAATGGGTTGCCCGTCAGCAGAGAGCATCCCTGGATTAAAACCAAATGGCATCCCATATCGAGCGTGGGGGTCTCTCGAGCCAACCGCACGGCATCCTCGAACGCGCCGCCATTCGCCATGAGTGTGGTCGACGTCAGCACACCGTGGCGGTGCGCATGAACAATTCCGGCATTCACGTCGCGCGTGAAGCCGAAATCGTCGGCATTGATGATCAGCCGCTTCAAATCAGAAGATATGGAGCTTGATGCTCAGGAACTTCTTTGGATTGGCGCGAAAGTCTTTCAGCAATCCATGTAATTCGACCGTCGTGCCGTTGATCGAATCGTACAGCGCGGGATTGACGAGCAACTGTCCGATCGTCCCTTGGCCGGAATTGACTTTGTCGAGAGTCAGATCCATTTTCCCTAAGGTATTCGAAACCTCATTGCCGAGCTTGTTGCTGACTAACAGTTGCCCGGCCGTGCCCTTGCCTGCATTCAAGTTGCCCAGGAGTGTGTTCAGTTGAGTAATCGACTTATCGAGATCGTTGTAAACTTTCGGATCTTTCAGCAGTAGTCCCGCGGTGCCTTGCCCTTGCTGAAGTCCAGCCATCGTCTTGTCTAACCGGTCAACTACAGTCTGGATCTGGTTGTACAGGGCGTTGTCGTTGATCAGATGGCCGACCGTTCCAGTCTTGGAATTTAACGTAGTTGCCAGAAGTTGGACCTGGTTAACCGTTGCGGCCAGGCTGTTATAGAGGCTCTGGTCAACCAGTAGTTTGCCGATGGTGCCATTGCCGGATTCAACCTGTCCGACGATATTTGTGATTTTGCCGAGAATGACCTGCGCCGAATCCAGGACGTTAAAACCCTGGGCTACGAGCTGATCGAATTGTTGAGTGTTTTCCGCCTTCAGGGTTCCGCCTGACTGAACGATATCGTGACTCGTTCCCTTTGTAATTTGCAGAAACTTCGTGCTGCCCAGCAGATTATCGGAGGAGATAGAAGCGATTGAATCGGCAGGAATCTGTTTCAGCATGTCGCCGTCGACGTTGAAATCCACTTTGATGACACGCTGCGGATTTGTCTCTCCCGATAGCTCGACGCTATCGACGCTCCCAGCCTGGATGCCGTTGATGCGAACGGGAGACCCGGGCGTCAATCCGGCGGCATCGGAAGTGTAAACGTGCAGCGGTATCTGCGTTTGGAACCATTTCATGTTGCCGGTGAGCAAAAAGATAATAAGCGCGACGCATGCCAAGGCAACAATGCCCAAAATACCGACCTTCAACTGCGCCAAACTCACTTTGTTCTTACTCGGCATAGCTAATCCTCATGTCTCACAAAGCGCCTCACGTAGGAATCGTCGGACTCTTCCAGTTGCCGGCGCGTGCCGAAGAATACGACTGCGCCTTCTTTCATTACAATAAACTTTGTACGGTCATGGCGCGGATCTCCTTCCTCACGGACTGGAATGAGTTCCTGGCGCTCATTGTCATAGCGAAAGTCCGCCATTAGCTCACCATCCTGGTAGCGGTGGGTAACGATCAGCGACGCGCTGTTACGCACATCCCGTTCCTTCGCAATCAGCGCCATAATCAAATTCGCCGTAATCGGGTCCAACCCCGCGGTTGGCGAATCGTATAGAACCAGCGGAGGCTCCGTCACGATAGCGCGCGCAATCCCCACCCGCCGCCGCATTCCGCCAGAAATCTCGTTCGGGAACTTATCGAAAGTGTGCTCCAGCTCGACAAAACGCAAGGCGTCCCGCACCCGGCTCTCGGTGTTTTCGTCGGATTGCGTCCCATTACGCTCGGCAGCGGTCTGACGATTGAGCAGCGGATATTCCACATTTTCTCCCACGCTGAGCGAATCGAACAGACCGCCCTCCTGGAACACGATTCCGGCGCGGCTGCGGAGACCGAATAGCTGGGTCTCTTTCATGGAGGTAACATCCTCACCGAACACCTTGATCTGCCCCTGGTCTACCGGAACCAAGCCGATCACCGCCTTTAGCAAAGTGGTTTTTCCGCTGCCTGCTGCTCCGAATATAATTCGGGTCTCACCGGGATTCAGCGTCAGACAAACGTCTTTCAGGGCCCAAACATCCTCGTAGCGAAGACTTACGTTGCAAAAATCCAGGATGGAGCCTTCGGCCATGATGGGCTATAAATTCACGAATATCTTGTCGATGAGGAACGTCACGACGAAGATCCAGATGGAGGCCGTTACGACGGCCTGGGTTGTGGCGCGTCCGACGCCCTGGGTGCCTCCGGTCGTCTGCAAGCCATAGAAGCAGCCGACCAGTGAAATGATCATCCCGAAGACAAAGGGTTTGATAAGGCCCTGCGCGAGATCGTTCAAGACTAGCGCTCTCCAGAAACTGGACCAGTACTGCGAGCTGGCGATGATGTGCAGCAATGGAACGGCGACCAGATAAGCTCCAACAGAGCCAACCGCGTCGGCAACTACGGTCAGAGCCGGTAACATAATGGCTGTCGCGGTGAGCCGCGGAGTAACCAGCTTCTGAATCGGATCGGTACCCAGGGCTCGCATGGCATCGATCTGTTCGGTGACTTTCATCGATCCCAGTTCGCTGGCGATGCCAGATGCGTTCCTGCCGGCCACTAACAGCGCGGTTAAGACGGGTCCCAGCTCGCGGACCAGTGTGAGCGAAACAATCGTTCCCGTCTGGCTGCTGGCTCCATAGGTGCTCAGAGCGCGCGCCATCTGGAGCGCGATAATCGCGCCGCTGAAAAAACCGGTGAGAAGGACAATAACAAGGCTTCCGACGCCGATGACGTCCATCTGGATGAAAACATCGTCGTAGTAGTGGGGACTGCGAACGATGTTTTTGAAAGCCCGGCCGGCGAGAAATATGAATTCCTGGAAAGGACCAATCCAAGCGTTCAGGAATCGGAGCAAGCTGGAGCTCCTGGCAACGACCTCGCCCTCATGGCTCGATGCTACCACGTTGGACGGGGTTCACCCGGATTTCCGCATGCAGACCGCAAAGCCCGATCGTCTGTCCCACGTCAACGATCAAAATGTCACTTGTGCGGCGGCCGATTTCGCGCTCTCATTATTCTTTTGATCCACTGCGCTCACCTCGTATCGATAAGCCTTCCCGTGCTCCACGTTGCGGTCGCTGAAGGTGGGCAGACTTAGCAATCCACCCTGCCGCTCGAAGGAACCGTTGTTGACAGAACGGTAAACGTAATATCCCTTCAGGTCGGATTCAGGGCTGCGCTGCCAGGAGACCTCGATGGAATCCGGCCCGGCAAGCGCGGTGATGCCGGCGGGCACGGATGGAGGGAAAATGTCGGTCATCGTTCTGAGGGCGGGTGCGGATGCCAGACTCTCAGCCGATCCCTTCCTGGTGATCACTGTATATTGATAAGCCGTATCGTATTGCGCGGTTTTATCCAGATAATCGGGATGATCGGAGGTCCCGAGCAGCACGGGCTGCTGCTCTCCGGTGCCTTGCCGGTAAATACTGTACTGCGCGCCAGAACCCTGCTCCGGCCATGTCAACAGGATTCCCTGCGCGGTAGGCTCCGTTTTCACAACCGGGGGCTCAAGCGGAGTGATTACATTGAGCACGACGCGGTTGGACCAGGACGAATAGTGGTCGGCTTTTCTGACCGCTGTGCGCACCGCGATGGCAACCCGCTTTCCGGCCCACTCGGCCGCCGGAATTGACTTCGACATCGGAACAGCCTGCGGGTTATCGGGTTCGGTTGGCGGCGGCGGCGTCAGGCTGTATTGCCGCGCACTCGCGGCCCAGGTATCGAAATCGAACGGAGTGGGAGCGGCGCCAATGCGCAGATCGATTTCTGAAAAGCGTTTGATTGTCAGGCTATCGGTGGTCCGTACGGGGGTGTTGAACGTGATGACGATCTGATCGCCGCGTTCGACCGCGTGCAGGTTCGTTACCGCATCCGGTAATTGTGGAGACGGCGGCAGTACCGGTCCGACATATCCGCAACTGCTGAGAAGCACAATCGCCGGTCCGAGCAGGGCTGCTCCGCGAACCAGCCGCACTACAGAATGTACCTGCTCAGGTCTTGATCCTTAGCGATATCGGAGAGTTGTTTGCGAACGTACACGGCATCAATCTTGATGTTTTTCTTCTTGAGATCGGGGCCGGCGAACGAAATCTCTTCCAGCAGCTTCTCCATAATGGTGTGCAGCCGCCGCGCGCCGATATTTTCCGACGAATCGTTCACCTGCGCCGCGATGCGCGCGATCTCCGTGACCGCGTCTTCCGCGAAACTGAGCTTGATGCCTTCTGTTTCAAGCAGCGCCTGGTACTGCTTCACAAGAGCCGATTTTGGCTCCCTCAGGATCCGGATAAAATCGGTTTCGCTGAGCGATTTTAATTCCACCCGAATCGGAAACCGGCCCTGTAGCTCCGGAATCAGATCAGACGGTTTGGACACATGAAATGCGCCGGCCGCGATAAAAAGGATGTGGTCGGTTCGCACAAAACCGTGGCGCGTGTTTACTGTGGTTCCTTCCACAATGGGAAGAATGTCGCGCTGAACGCCTTCCCGGCTAACGTCAGGCCCATGTCCGCCCTCGCGCCCCGCGATCTTATCGATCTCATCCAAAAAAACAATGCCGCTTCGTTCGACGCGTTCCAATGCGAGGCGCGTCACCTGATCCATGTCGACCAGTTTTTGTTCTTCTTCCTGAATCAGATATTCCAGCGCTTCGGAAACGCGCATGTTGCGCTTTCTGGTGCGCGGCCCGAAAAGGCCTGGGATGACATCCTTCAGGTTGATGTCCATCTCCTCCACGTTTCCGTTGGTCGAAACCTCAAAAGTAGGTCCGCGCTCCTTTACGTCGACCTCGACCATGCGATCGTCCAGCTTGCCGGCGCGGAGTTTCTCACGCAGCTTCTCGCGCGTCCGTTCCACGCTTTCGGTTCCTTCGGGCTGGGGAGGCATCAACAGGTCAAGCAGGCGCTCCTCGGCCTGCTGCTCGGCGCGATCGGCCACCTGCTCCAACCGCTCGTCCCGGATCATGTCAATTGCTATATCCACCAGGTCGCGAATGATTGACTCCACGTCGCGCCCGACATATCCAACCTCGGTGAACTTGCTGGCTTCTACTTTCAGGAAAGGAGAATTCGCAAGCTTTGCCAGACGCCGCGCAATCTCGGTCTTTCCCACGCCTGTGGGTCCGATCATGAGGATGTTCTTCGGCATGACCTCTTCGGCCATTTCGGGATCGAGTTTCTGCCGCCGCACCCGGTTCCGCAACGCAATCGCGACAGAACGTTTCGCGTCCGTCTGCCCGACCACGTGCTTATCCAGTTCCGCGACAATTTCCCGCGGTGTCAACTCATCGAGCAGAGGCGCTTCGTCCGACGATTGCTGTGGAAGATAGATGACCATTACGCCAGCTCCTCGTAAGTGACGCTTTCATTTGTGTAGATGCAGATATCACCCGCGATCTTCATCGCTCTTTCTACGATTTCACGAGCGCCCAGATTTGTGTTTTCGAGCAAAGCGACCGCCGCAGATTTCGCAAACGCGCCGCCGGAGCCGATGGCCGCTACAGGCGCGTCCGGTTCAATTACATCGCCGGTACCGCTGACGATGAATATATTCTGAACGTCGGCCACCAGAAGGAGCGCTTCCAGGTGACGGAGCATCCGGTCGGTTCGCCATTCCTTCGCCAGCTCCACGACGCTACGCGCAAGGTTGCCGCTGTAGGCCTCCAGTTTGGATTCAAAGCGGGCAAAAAGCGCAAAGGCGTCAGCCGTGGAGCCCGCAAATCCCGAAATGATTTTGCCGTTGTAAAGGCGCCTCAGCTTCTTTGCGCCGCTCTTCAATACTTCATTGCCCATGGTGACTTGCCCGTCACCGGCCAGGACCACTTTCCCGTTGCGGCGCACGCAAAGAATCGTGGTCGAACGGATTCTTCTCTTCATTTGATGTGTAAACCAGAGTTCCGATGAGGCTCGCGCGAAATCGAGCCAGCCTCTATTCAGGTTGAATCTTTATTTCAGCACAGAGGACTGTTCACATATGGCCGTGGCCCCGCGGCGACGTGTGGGGCCGGCAGTCTTGCCTGGCAGTCTTGCCGGCAAGCCGGTCGCCGGGCCGGCTCTCGCATCTTCCGAGCGAACCGGACCCACCGGCCCCCGCTCTCCCATGGCAAAGCGATCTCCAGCGGCAATCCCCTCAAACACGGTTGGCTTCCGGCCGTGTGGCTGATGCAGCGTGTATCCGCATCCAGAACGAAGCCTTTACCGGAACTCAGATCGGTTCTTACCGCCTCGCCCTGGAGTTTGGAAATTTTGCGGTCTGTTCTTAGTGGGGCGGCCCCTCGGGCTGCGGCGGGCTCGTAGCCCGCCCCCCGGCGATGCATGCATCGCCCCTTCGCAAAAAACCGAGGCCGCCCCTGAGTTCGTTCCGCAAGGCAAGCCAATCTCAGAGGCCCGTCCTCCTCTCGGGAGCACACTGGGCTGTAAGGCTGCCGCACGGCTGGCCGCTGCCCCGTATCATCCAAGTAATAGAGCCTAAGAAAAGTCTTACCCGCTTCTGGTACCAGAGTTCTCTTGTCCTTATCTCGCATCTGCTCTATCCTGATTTAGCACTTGGATCCCGAAGCAATCTAACTTACTTAGCACGCGGCGAATAGTCATCGGCGTGGACGGAGGTGGTGTGTCGATTCGGTCATTTCAGTTACTCGCTGTCTTTCTTTTTGCCGCTCTGATCGGCAATTCCCAAACACTTACGAATGGACCAACCGTCGCAACCAATGCCGATGGCCGCCTGGAACTTTTCGCGCGCGGCTCCGACGGAACTCCCTATCATGCTTGGCAAACTTCGCCAGGTGGATCGTGGACCGGTTGGGTTTCGCTCGGCGGAGCGATTAGCGGAGCGCCGGTCGCAATAACAAACGCCGATGGCCGTTTGGAGGTGTTCGGTTTCGCTGGCGGGGGCGTCTACCACAACTATCAGACCTCACCCAGCGGCGGATGGTCCGGATGGACATGGATCGGCGGAAGTATTTCTGCGCCTCCAACTGTTGCCATGAACTTTGACGGACGTCTGGAGCTATTTGCACGCGGCACAGACGGTGCCGGATGGACTGCTTCACAGGTAATTCCGGGCGGTACCGTGTGGACTGCCTGGACGAGTTTCGGCGGCGGCATTATCGGAGCGCCAGCCCCCATCCAAAATGCCGACGGACGTCTGGAGATTTTCGCTCTCGGCGGAGGAAATACAGTCTTTCACCTCTGGCAGAACACCCCCGGAGGGCAATGGAGTGGCTGGAGTGCGCTGACCGGAGCGAGCATCGCCACCAGTCCAACTGTTGCGATAAATAACGACGGCCGGCTGGAGATCTTCGCGCAAGGGACTGACAATGCGGGTTGGCACATCTGGCAGACAAGTCCGGGCGGTGGTTGGAGCGGCTGGGGTTCTCTGGGAGGCATTATTACGGGCTCGCCAAATGGCGATTTAGACGCCACCGGAAGCATCAATATCTTCGTCGTAAATCCCAATAGCAATCCTTTCTATGATACGGAGGCGAACGGCTGGGCCGGATGGACGTACTTGGGTGGCGCGATCATGTACGCTCCTTCGATTGGAATGAACTTCGATGGCCGGCAGGAAATCTTTGGTCTAACCGGAGCCGGCGTGTACCACAACTGGCAATTAGCCCCGGGTGGGCCGTGGTCTGGTTGGGCGCTACTCACAACGCCAAGTAATTCGGGAGATACGGATGGAGCGGACCTGAGTTACTTTGCAACAAACGGTGAACTTGCTTCTGATTTCGCATCCGCTCAGAATACTTGCCAAGGGAAAACAAAGCCGGGGTGGCTAGGAACCCCCACCACATTAGCATTCACATGGCCCTGCGGAGCCCGGGTCAACATCAAAATCACGGGCTATCATCAAAGAGGTCTCCAGTGGGCACACAATGCCTTACATAGTGGCCAAAGTTATGATGGGTGGAATGATAGACTTTTCAGTCAATATCCTACCCTCGTACCAGTCCAACTTTTCATCAGCGGAGGCGGTCCGCAGTCGATGTGGGTGCATCCCGCCAAAGACAGCTCGATCCAGACCCCTCAGAGTCCATATACCCGAGCAGTAACCATTAATTTAGCTTCTGATAGCCAGGGTCGGCGTCTTAGTGTCGAGACACAGATTATTAAAACTATGACAAACCAAGAAACGCTCACAACCACATTGGCGCACGAACTTGGCCACACCTTCGGATTGGATGATTGTAGTAAGTGCGGTACTCCGGTTAACAATCCCCCTTTCCCGTACCATATTGCAAGTTGGAGCGTTATGGACGATGCGGAGCCCTGGCCCCCGGACTCAAGCGGGTTTGACGGCCTTGCGAAGAACTTCACGGAAGGCCTACATGGACCCTCCGTATGCGATATGGCACAGATCGCCGCGCATGTTTATGATTACAATTCTTGCGGTATGGCGGAGAACTCACCACCTCCAGATGTGCCAGCGTGCACTAATGGCACGGCCGTCGGGTTCATGGACACCGGTGGTGCCGGCCAGTACACTTGCAATGGAACTTCCTGTGATGGATGTAACTCCGCTTGTAGCAACTTCGCACCCCAGAAGTGCTCTGGCGGCGCGCCTCCGCCTACATGCAGCAACTGGTGCGGAAACGTATGTATGGATAATGCTGTTTGTTCTTGTCCCGGAGAAGCTCCGAGTTGTCAGGAAAACTCGGGCGGCTATTTCCCTGCGTGCAACAATTCCTGTAGCCCGGTTGTCATCGATGCGTTTAATGAGGGCTTTCACCTCACTAACATGGCTAACGGGGTGAAGTTCCGAATTACTCCCGGCGGTCCTCTTTTGCAAATGAGCTGGCCGGATCAGCAATATCGGAATGGTTGGTTGGCACTCGACCGCAACGGTAACGGTATGATCGACGACTTCACAGAGCTCTTTGGCAATATGACGCCACAAGCCTCTAGCGAGGCCCCGAATGGGTACCACGCTTTGGCGGTATTCGATGACCCTATGAATGGTGGTAATGGCAACGGTGTTATCGATCCAAACGACGTTGTGTACTCCCAACTGAGACTTTGGATAGACGCAAATCACAATGGCATTAGCGAGCCGGATGAGCTACACACCTTACCAGAAATGGGGATTTTCCGAATCGACCTGAAGTATCACTTGTCAAAATATGTCGATGCAAACGGGAATCAATTTCGTTACCGCTCGCGTATCTGGGACGATGCCGGACATGGCCATGATGTTTGCTATGACGTGTTTCTGAGTGTACAACCACTCCAGCTCTCGGAGGACAATTAATGATGTTAAAAACCGTATTACTTTTTTGGGTAGTCTCCACAATCGCCACTGCCCAGACCCGTCCCGCTCTGTCCGCAGATAAAAGCGCTGCTCTCGTGAACTACCTTCGTAAAGAGTATAAACTAAGCGACAGCGTCGATTTGAAAGTCCTAAAGGATGAGCCTTTCGGCAATACTGGTTATCACGAGCTCACATTTCAAGGGAAAACGCGCGTCAGGACCTGGCAAGTCACGCTATACTTGTCCCCCGATGAGCGTTTTCTTACCAGTGAACTGTTTGATACAACCGTTGACCCGCAAGAAGCAGCTCGGCGCAAGGCCGAAGCCCTAATGGCGGGGCTTTCTGAGAATCGCGGATCTAGCAAAGGCCCCGATGGGGCAGATGTCACAATCGTCGAATTTTCTGATTTCGAATGTCCTTATTGCAAGAAGTTCACAGACACGCTCGCGCAGGTGTGGCCAAAAGAGAAGCAGCAACTGCGTGTCGTCTTTCACCATATGCCGCTGTCAATACATCCGTGGGCTCGGCTGGCGGCCGAAGGAGCAGCCTGTGCTCAACTGCAAAACGCAGACGCATTCTGGTCTATGCACGACCAGATCTTCGATCATCAGCAGGAGATCACTGCGGACAATATCAAGCAGAAGCTTTCTGAATATGCGCAGAACACTAAATCTCTGGACAGGCAATCCTTTCAACATTGTCTGAATAACGAGATGTCGCTCGGATTGGTATTTCGCGACATGAACCTTGCTTCTACAAATAGCGTTGAGGGGACACCAACACTGTTTATAAACGGCCATCGTGTGTCGGGCGTACAAGATGCAAAGGAATTAATGGAACTAATATCTCAAGCAAAACGGGAGTCTACCGAAGCGGGCAATTGAAATGCTACGATTCGCCCATAGGTATAGTTTGCGGCGTATGAGGGAACAATTCACTATCGGAGTAACCGCCGTTTGGATGGCCGCCATATTGTTTAGTCTCCACAGTCTGGCTCAGGAAGACCCTTTCAAAGACTCGACGTTTCAGGACTATTACGCCTTGCATACGAAGCATCTGCGCGAGCTGCTTCCGGCTCATTCCGGGTTACCGCCAATTCTGGATCTATCTAAAGGGACTACAATTGGACATCCTAAAGACCATGCGTGGGAGTTGAGATCGAGTGAATTGATGGGTAGTAAGCAACTCACCGATCCTGGATTAACTGGTCCAGGAGGCCCAACAACTACGATGACGATAATTGTCGATGGAGATTCAAATTTTGCTTTGTCGGCCAAGAGTTATGATGTCATTGTCGCCAAGCCAACGGCTTCTGACGTGCGCATTGCTTTTAATAATAAGTTGGTGTACTCGCATTTCGATCTGGAGGTACTGCAAGTATTGAAGGGTCAAGCGAAGCAGGGCCTTTATCCAGGGGCACACATATCAAGCTTTCAGTTAGGCGGAATGATCCGCTTTCCGTCGGGTCATGAAGAAGCTTTCATAGTGGTTCATCAGGGATTCCTGACCATTGGAAAGAAATATATCCTTTTTCTCTGGAAGCTCAACCCGCATGTGGAGAGCTATGGTATAGCGACTCCCTATCTCATTGAAAATAATATGGTGTTTCCCATACGTTTGGACGATGCGACCCTTGCTTATTCTGGAATGCCACTGCAGACTTTCGAGGCAAAGGTAAAGAGAGCCATTGCTAACGACATCGACACAAATTGAAAGCTTGTGTTCGCCAGTCACAAATTCCACACTCCGAATTTCTCTTTTCCTTGCACTGACTTACATTCACCGTTGCCGTTTCCCATCGCCCTTATTCCGTCCAATGGCGTCGATGACTTCCCGCGAACTCCGCAAACAACGCCGCGAAGATGAACGAAAATCCAAAAACTCGCTTACCGGAAAAGCCGCAGTGCCGCCGCTTCCGCATCAGCGAATTGTGAGATCGGCAGTCTTGCCGGCGAGCCGGTCGCCGAACGGCTCTCACCCTTTCCGAGGGAACCGGTCCCACCGGCCCCGCACATCCCACGGCAAAGCCATCTGCAGCGGCAACTCGCTCAAACACGGCCTTGCTTGCGGCCGTGTCATCATCCCCGGCGAAGATCCGGCCGAATTCGAAGCACTCCTCTCAGGTCTGATGAGGCGAACATGCTCCCGCCAACCAAACCGAATCTCTCCTGGTCCGGCAGATGGCTCAATCCTGGTGGCTCATGCAGCGCGCAATCCGTTTGCAAAATGAAGCGTTCACGGAAAACCGAGTCGATACCCACAAGCTCGCTCTTTTCCTGCGATACCAGACCACACACGAGCGCGCCTTCTACAAAGCTCTGAACACCTTATTGAAACTGAGCCGCGCCCCCAAGGAAGCGGTGTCTTCCCGCCGCAAATCCGCCCCTGGGTTCGTTTCGCAAAATGGCGTCCAAACCTCGCTTGATCCCGAGTTCGTTTCGCAGTCGCGACGCCAGCCCACGGCCGCAATTGGGTTCGTTTCGCAAAATGCGCCAATCTCAGAACCGCTGACCGATCTCCGCTGACTGCTGAAAGCTGATGATCTCCCCATGCGAAACTCAAAAGGAATGCGCGCAAAGGTTCGATGGGGTGTGCTGGGCGTTGCCAATATCGCTGTCAAGAAGGTAATCCCGGCCATGCAGAAGGGCGCTCGCTCTGAAGTGACGGCGATTGCCTCGCGCAATCTGACGCGGGCACAGGAGGCTGCGAAGTCGCTCAACCTCGCCAAAGCCTATGGCTCCTATGAAGAGCTGCTCGCGGACGCAGAAGTGGACGCGATCTACAACCCGCTGCCCAATCATCTGCACCTGCCCTGGTCGATCAAGGCCGCCGAAGCCGGGAAGCACGTGTTGTGCGAAAAGCCCATCGCGATGAGCGCCCGGGAAACGCTCACCCTGATTGAAGCGCGAAATAAGACCGGAGTTAAGATTGGCGAAGCCTTCATGGTGCGGACTCACCCGGAATGGCTGCGTGCCCGGGAAATCGTTGGCAGCGGCGCGATCGGTGAACTGCGAGCCATCATGAGCGCGTTCAGCTACTTTAATCGCGATCCGAAGAATGTTCGTAACGTGCTCCAATACGGCGGCGGGGGCGTAATGGATATCGGCTGTTACCCGATCACGATGTCGCGTTTTTTATTCGAGCGCGAACCAGCGCGAGTGGTAAGCCTGATCGACCGCGATGCGGAGACCGGAATCGATCGACTCAGCTCGGCGCTGCTCGATTATGCGCCCGGGCAGGCGGTCTTTACGTGCAGCACCCAGATGGTCCCGTATCAGCGTATGCAGATCTTCGGAACGAAGGGCCGGATCGAAATCGAAATTCCGTACAACATACCGCCCGACCGCCCCAGCCGCATCTTTATCGATGACGGTTCCGAACTGGGAGGACGTAGCGCGCGAACGGAAGAGTTTCCGACAGCCGACCAGTACACGGTTCAAGGCGATGAATTCTCGCGCGCGATTCAGGAGGGCGGGGAAGTGCCCGTCCCCCTCGAAAATGCGCTGGCCAATATGCGCGTGATTGACGCGGTGCTTCGATCGGGCGAAAGCGGGCGGTGGGAGCAGCCGTAACGCCGGCCGGCGCGGGCACTGTTCTGTCCTGCCGCCGGAAATTGATGCGAGCCGCGGGCGTTTTCGTGCTCGCTCTGGCCGTACTGACGGGTGTGCTCTGGCTGTTCCGGACCCCGTTGCTCACGCTGTCGGGCCGGGTCTTACTCGAAGATGACGGGCCTGCCAAAGCGGAAGCCATTCTGGTTCTGGGAGGGGACGATTTCGGAAAACGAATCATAAAGGGCGCTCAGCTTGCCAACCAGGGCTATGCATCCACCGTCCTTGTCAGCGGGCCATCAAGCCTGATGGGACACGAATCGGATGCCACCATCCAATTCGCGGAGCGCAACGGTTATCCCGGCTCGCTGTTTCGTCCGGTCTGGCTGCCGCCCGGAACCGATTCGACCCGAAGCGAAGCGATTTTCCTGGGACGTTATTTAAGAGCGCAGGGTATCCACAGGATCCTGCTGGTGACAAGCAACTATCACACGCGCCGCGCGGCCCGGTTGTGGCGGATCGAAGCGCCCTGGGTACAGCTCAGGGTAGTTCCGGCGCCCGATCCGTTTTTCACGCCCGGCGGATGGTGGAAAACACGCAGCGGTCAGAAGACATTTCTCTACGAATGGATGAAGACGGTATCGACGTGGTTGGGCGATTGATCCTGGTCTGTACCACGTATGTTTAGGACGCTATCCACGGTCTGGCCGTACATGTGGCGGTACCGCAAAGGTCTCTCGCTCGGCATGGGATCTCTTCTGATGAAGGACATCCTGGCGGCTTCGCTCCCGATCGTTCTTAAGTACGGTGTCGATTCCCTTACCCGCGGGTTCCAGATGCGGATCGTATGGGAACTGGCGGCGGTGATTGTTGGCCTGGC
>JAICXK010000211.1 GCA_025980435.1 Bryobacteraceae bacterium | reverse complement strand
CCTGCGCTGATCGGAATGGGATTTGGCTTGTTAGGTTCACTAGCGATCGTCCGAATCATTCAATCGATGCTGTTCGAAGTCGACCCGTTCGATGCCGGCGTGTTTGCGTCTGTTCCCTGCGCGATAGTGCTTGTCTCATTGGCAGCAGGCCTCATTCCAGCGCTGCGAACCACAGTGATTGATCCCGCGCAAGCGCTGCGTGCGGAATAGCCCCCGCGCATGCGGAAGCCAGCAAGCATACCCCCAAGGCGAATATTTGGGGATAAATGTTCGGAATGAGGGCAGTTTTTTCCGAGCACCCCAATCACCACGCCCTACGGCCTCCTGTTCTCGATTGTTTCAGCCGAAGAGTGTGTTGGAGCTGACTGCCGTTACATGAGTAGACAAGGCCGGCCATGAACAGGTACTTTGTCACAGGGGGCCGCAACCGCCGGCGCTCACAACGAATGCCTGCCTCTAAAGCGAACCAGGCGACACAGGGTGCCATCCCACATCTCCTGGGCATCGCGCTTGCCGCCTGCGTCTGTGCTCTGCCGCTGCCGGCCCAAACCGCCTCGAACGATCCACTCATCACCCTCACTTCTGTTGCACGGGTCCGCAGTCTTTCTCCGGAGGAGGCCAACCGCCACTACCCGGTTCATATTCAGGGCGTAGTGACCTACATGGACCCGGTCGCACGGGATCTTTTCGTTCAGGATGAGACCCAGGGAATCTGGATGCTCTGGAACGCCACTCTGCCGAGAGTGACACCAGGCGATCTGGTGGACGTGCAAGCCACTACGACCTTCAGCGATTTCGCTCCCGACCTGCTCAACCCCCATCTAAAAGTTTTGGGACGGGCGCCTGTGCCGGAACCTCGCCGCGTCTCCTTCGAACAGATGGCCAGCACGCTGGTCGATAGCGAGTGGGTGGAGGTAGAGGGCATTGTACGGCAAGAAGAATATCTGCATCGCATGCCGACGGAAAAGCAGCTCTGGATGGATGTTGCCCTCCCGGGTGGAACCATCGATGTGCAGATTCCCTGGGACGGATCGCCGGTGCCTTCCGGACTAGTGGACGGGCGTGTGAGACTCCACGGCGTTTGCGGCGCTGAGTTTAATGCCAGCGGGCAGCAGGTTGCCGTTGTCCTGTTTGTGCCCAGCATGCGCGAGGTCCAGCTACTGGAGCCTCCCCGCCCGGATCCGCTGGTTGGAGCGCCGACTCCCATCGGGCAGCTGCAGCGCTTCGGCTATCACCACGAGATCGGCCACCGCGTCAGGCTGGCTGGAACTATCACGGCCGTTATGCCCAGTCGTGGGTTCTATTTGCAGGACTCCTCGGGCAGCGTGCACGTCCTCACGCGCCAGGCGATTGACCTCGCGCCCGGCGATCGCGTGGAAACACTGGGGTTCGTCGGAATTTCCGATGCGCACGTACAGTTGGAAGACGCCTTGACCCGGCGGCTGGGGAGCGACCCTCCTTTCCCTGCAGTGAAGGTCACGGCCGAGCAGGCTCTTTCGGGACGATACGAATCGCAGGTCGTTACCGTTGAGGGCCGCGTGGTGGGCCGGTCCACGCTGCGACGCCAGCAGAGTTTGCTATTGCAGCAGCATCAAACCATTTTCCCGGTGGTTGCGGCCCAGGGGTCGTTCGCCGGCAGCCCGCCGGCCGAAGGCTCATTCATCCGGGTGACCGGTGTATGCGTCGGGGATCTCGATTCTTCCGGCCGCTCGCTCGCTTTCAAACTCGTTACGCGTTCCCCGGATGATCTGGTGGTCCTCCAAGCCGCGCCTTGGTGGACCACCGGGCGCGCCCTGGGTCTGATTGGCCTGTTGGGCGCCGCCAGCACGTTTATTCTGGCTTGGGTGTTTGTTCTTCGCCGCCGCGTCCAGGACCAGACCCGAGTCATTACCCAAAAGCTGGCGGAGGAGGAGTCCCTCAAAAACGCCGCCGAAATGGCGAGCCGTGCCAAAAGCGAGTTTTTGGCGAACATGAGCCATGAGATCCGCACCCCGATGAACGCCATTGTGGGCTTCACCGATCTGCTGCTGGACACCCCCCTGGACGAGGAACAGCGCGACTACGTGAAGACGGTTCAGTTTTCCTCGAACTCGCTCACCCATGTCCTCAATGACATCCTTGATTTCTCGAAGATCGAAGCGGGGCAGTTGAACCTGGAGATCATTACCTTCTCCCTCTCCACCTGCCTTCAGCGTGTCCTGCAACTGATTACCCCGGAAGCCGATCGCAAGAATCTGGTCATTCGCCTCGATATTGAGAAGGGAATTAAAGATAACCTGATTGGCGATCCGTACCGGCTGCATCAGGTGCTGCTGAACCTACTAAACAATGCCTTGAAGTTCACCGCACAAGGATTTATTGCCGTTGATATCCGCCGCCTCGAAACAAGCGAGAACTCCTGCTCGCTGCAGTTCAGCGTCAGCGATACCGGGATTGGCATTCCTTACGAATCACAAGCCAGAATTTTTGAATCGTTCCGGCAGGCGGACGGCTCCACTACTCGGAAATATGGCGGGACCGGTCTTGGGCTAGCGATCTGTGCACGGCTGGTCCAGTTGTTCGGGGGGAAAATTTGGGTAAAAAGCGTCCCGGGCGAGGGCAGCACGTTTCACTTTACAGCGCGCTTTTCCCACGCGTTACAAGAGGCAACGCCGGAAACGGTACCGTCCAGCGCTTCTACCGAGTGCGCATAACCGCCGCGTAGAAGCCGTCACCCAGATCGCGCCCGGGTAGCCTGCGCATTTCAAATTCCAGTTTCAGGGCCCGCTCGTGCTCCAGCACGCGTTTCACAACCTCTTCGTTCTCTTCACGTTCAAGGGAGCAGGTTGCGTACAACAATGCACCGCCAGGCGCCAGAAGGGTTGCGGCATTTGAAAGAATCTGTTCCTGCTTTATTTGAAAGCGCCCGAAATCCCGTTCCGCCACTCGCCACTTGATTTCAGGATTTCGCCCCAGAGTTCCTGTGCCGGAACAGGGAGCGTCGATTAAGATAGCATCGAACTGTTCACGAATAGGCAGCGGTTGCGCCGCATCCAGCACGACCCTCGGGCAGACCGGCGGCACTTCCCGGAGCCGCGGCCAGCTTATGTCGCACGCGATCGCCAGTTTGAGCGGCGTCTCGAGTGCCTGAACCGTTTTGTTCCCCGGCGCGGCGCAAAGATCCAGATATCTCATGCCAGGGCGAAGACCAAGCAACGGAATAATGGTCTGCGAGCTGACATCGTGCAATCGCGTCCCGGTCGTCAGCGCCGAACGAACGCGATAGGCCCCCGAAATCGGTGTGGCTTCCAATTCCATGCCCGCCGGCACGCCCGATCCACTTGCAACTCGTACGTACGGTATCGGCTCTTCCAGCGCTGCTGCCGCAATTCCCTGCGCGCCCATTGCTCCAAATTGCGTCTCCCATCGGGCCAGCAGCCACTCCGGGCACGAAAGCTCGACAGCACGCTCGGGCCACTGGACCGGGTCGCGGGTCACTTTTCGTAGCACCGCGTTCGCCAGTCCGGTTGCGGCTCTCTTATGAACTTTGACCAGTTCCACTGAATCGTGGACTGCGGCATGGGCAGGAACCCTTTGCAAATACCGAATCTGGAAAATCGCCATCCGCAGCGCGATCCGCACCGGCAGATCCAGAGCGTTCGCTCCTTTGCCGGAATACGTCAGGATCAAATAATCCAGTTGTGCTTGAAACCGCAGGCACCCGAACACAATTTGAGCGGCCAGACCGGCATCTCGCGTTTCGAGCGAGCGAGTTTCGGACCGCAGTTGGTCGGAGGCGTAAGCTCCTTCCGAAACCGCCTGTAATACCGCAAATGCGGCGCGCCGAGCCGGTGAAATATCCGGGATCAAAATCCTAGTCACACGCATCCAAAAATTGTTCTAGGCTTTATGCAGCAACGAATTAAACCGGTTTTTGCTGTTTACCGCATTAAGCGCCTTATGCTAGGATGCTAATAGCCTCCCGGGAGTCACGCTCCCATGAGGCGCGCCTCTACTTCCCTCACGGAGCATACAACACTTACTAATGAGCTTTACCGTTTTTCTCGGAAATCTCCCTGTCTGGGTGACCGCCGACGATATTAAATCCTGGCTGTCCTCGGAAAACCTTGTCGCTGACGCGGTCAAGGTCATTCGCAATCCCGAAACGCAAGAGTCAAAGGGATTCGCTTTTATTGAATCGCCAAACCAGGAGGAGATGAGCGCCATCATCCGCCGGTTTGATCGCGCACCTCTCGAAGATCGTCTGCTGCGCGCCAACCCTGCTCAGCCGCCAAAGTCCGGCAAAAGCGCAGGCAGAAGCGCTGGCCCTCCGGACCGAAACAGGCGACCTGCCGGTGCGGCCGCCAGTCCCAATGCACAAATGAGAAAGGGTTCGAACGCCCGCCGTTCCGCTAATTCTCCAAATCGCCAAAGTGCTTTCGCTGAGGAACTCGCTAAGGCCCTTTAGGACCCGTCGCGTAGTTCCCATCTTCATACCCTCCTCCGTCTCGTCTTCTTCCCTACATAATTCACTATTGGTCTAACTTACGTCGAGGATAAGTGTGCGCCTGCAGGCCGCCCTCGGCGTGTTATACTGCGCAGCATTATTCGTAAGATGACAAGTTGGGATTTTCTCATCCTTCGCATCTGCTTTGTCCTGCTTTTGGCTGGCCTCGCAGCGGCTCTCCGCCCGTTTGGGCTCTCACTCCCGCAAGCTGTTGTAGGCGGAAGCGCCGTTGCGATTGCGGCAACCCTGGCAGCGATCCGCTTGCGCCGGCTGAGTGTCGAAACCACGCTGGGCGCCTTCGCCGGGGCTCTTGCCGGAGCGGTTCTCGGCTTGATCTTTTCCTCAGCACTGAATCAGGCTTCTCTATTACACGGCGCGACTTTGCAATTCTTTCACCTGGCCATTCCGCTTCTTGGGGCATACGTCGGCTTGCTCGCGGGACTCGCCAAATCCGAGCGGCTGAAGCTGGAGTTTCCGGGCATCGCTCTCGATTCCGTCCGCACCTCGTCGCGTAAGCTTCTCGATACCAGCGTGCTGATTGATGGCCGCATCGCAGATATCGCCGAATCCGGGTTCCTCGACGGACAGCTTGTGATCCCGCAATTCGTTCTTCATGAATTGCAGTTGGTTGCCGATTCGGGCGATTCCGCAAAGCGCAATCGAGGCCGCCGCGGCTTGGATGTGGTTCAGCGGTTGCAGAAAATGCCAGGTATCCAGATCGAAGTATCCGGCCAGGACTTCCCCGCCATCCGGGAAGTCGATTTGAAGCTGATCGAAGGCGCAAAACTCCAGAACGCCAAGATCGTGACCAACGATTTCAACCTGAACAAACTTGCGCAGGTGCAGGGAGTGGACGTGCTCAACATCAACGAACTCGCGAATTCCCTGAAGCCCGTCGTCCTGCCCGGCGAAGTCATGCGCGTTTTCATCCTAAAGGAAGGTAAAGAGCACAACCAGGGTGTGGCCTATCTGGATGATGGCACCATGGTGGTTGTCGATAACGCGCGGCGCCTTATTTCGAAAACGGTCGACATCACCGTAACCAGCGTTCTACAAACCACTGCCGGGAAGATGATTTTCGGCAGGTTCGATGAGCGTTTGCAACCGGCCGGGCCCGAACATCGCGCCAGCGCCTCCGCCGCCTCTTAGGGCTTCGGACGCCGCGCCATACTGCTCAGAATTGGCGAACAACACGGCGTCTGTACCGGCTTGAACTCCATCAGCTCAACGCGCGTGTAGTTCGGATCATAGAGGTTCAACTGCCACTTACCATCGCGCCCGATTTGCGGCGGGTGCGGAGGATGGATCCCGCGCGCCAACACGGTTTTGTAGCCTGCCTGAATGTCGTCAACACCTAATGCGAGGTGGTGCATCACGCCGAGCTGTTTGGGCGAGGGATTGTGTACATTGAGCATGTATTCAAGCCAATCCGTCCCGTCGGGAACGCGCATATCTACCCAATCGACGCGATCATCCTTCATGCCGCCGTACCAGATCGCCCGAAATCCAAGAATGTCTTTGTAGAAGCGGTCCGCGGCGGCACGATCCTGTACCGTGACACCCACATGAATCATCCTCTTTGACACCCGCGTGTCGGGCAGAAACTTCCCGAAATTCCGGCTGTGCAGCGAGCCGGGCATATACTGCACGAATTCCACGTTGTGTCCGTCCGGATCTTTGACCATCATGCTGAGATTGCCGTCCAATCCGGGTTTCAACTTCTCCGGCACCTTCATGCCGCGCGCAGCCAGGTAATCGCGAAGTTGCCTGGCATCCGTGGTCTCAAAGGCGATGTGTGAAAGCCGATCCTGCGTTTCGCTCTTCAGGTCGGGAAAGACCTCGATGTACTGATGGTCGTTGACTTTGAAATACGTGAGCATCAGGCTGCCGTCGGCCTTGTCCAGACTGAAGGGCTCCTGGTACCCCAGCCCGCGCCCGTAAAATTCCCTGGCTGCCGTCATGTCACTCGTTTCCAGTCCGATATGCGCCACCCCGATAATTGCCGGGCGCTGAGGATTGGCGCTCTCGGCTTGCCCGGCACAAATCGCACTGTAGCTTCCAAGCAATAGAGCAGTCAGGGGAAGAGCAAAGCGCATTCGCATTTCCAAACGATGTTACTCCAAACGCCCAGAGTGCGGCAATGCGTTCGAAGGAAATCTGTCTGCCAACTATAATTGGAGGACGTGCGCCTGTTACGGCACGCGATGGTCTGCTCGGAAAAACATGAAACTTGCAGAAGAAGCTGCACGGGAAAAAGGGCATCTTTCGACCCAAGTTGTTTACCAGATTGCGGGCGCTCTCGTTATCGCGGCAGTTACTATCTTCTTTTTTTCGCTTTACGTAGACCGGTTCGCAGGTTTGCGATCGGGAAATGGTTCCTTCCAAGCGGGGCTGGCGTGGCTACACGGTTCCATCCCATACCGGAATTCCTTCAATTCGGGACCGCCACTCGATGGAGTGATTTCAGGAGCTATCCTGTGGGCTTTCGGAGCGAAGGTGAGCGTGATACGCGCATGGGGAGTAGCCCAGCACGTAGCGGTTGCGATGCTTTTGTACTGCTGGCTGCTTCGATTGTTCCCGGCGCGGCACGCCGCATTGGCCACCCTGGTAACTGTGATAGCATCCGCCGGCGATCCCTCAAACGGAATCGCCACGTACGGCTTTGAAGCGGCCGCATTTTTTCTCTTGAGCGGGTTTTTGTGCCTGCTTGGAAGCGAGAGCGGACGATCTACTCGGGCGCTGGTCGTGTATTCGGCATTTGGAGGAATTTGCGCGGCGCTTTCTCTCGGCACCAAGCAGTCGCTAGGCGCCGGGGCCACAGTCGGTATTCCCATTCTGGCCGCAATCTACATTCGGCATAAAGATGGATGCCGGAGAGCCTGGACGTTCGTGGCGGCTTTCGCGGGAGGGTGGATGTTGATAGCAGGCTCCGTTCTGTTGTGGCTCGCGAAATCGGGTGTGGTGGGCACCTTTCTGGTGGACGTTTTCAAAAAAGGACCTTCGGCCAAAGCGGCCCACCCGAGCGATTATGTAATTCGGGCGGCGCGCGCGGCCTGGGGCATCCGCTGGGGAACGCTGGCAGCCTGTGGCGCGCTGGCAGTGTGTTGGCCCGCCTTGCGGAGGGCCGGAAGATCGGCACAACCATATGCGGAATCTCGCGAGGAGAAACCGAGGCAGTTGGTTTTGATCACCCTGATCAGCACCGCGGCGATCGGCCTGGGCGCGGCGGCAGCATACGCCGGCAAATGGCCGTTGCAGGGATTCGCAAATTTCACGATCTATCTGGGTATTTTGGGGACAGCCCTCCTGCTTGGTTATTATGCCTATCGACTTTTCGCCGGCAAGCTCTCGCCCCGCGAAGCACAAATCGGCTTTATAGCCGGCATCGCCTTCGGCATTGCGCTAATGATCTCCCTGTCCTGGCCGGCGCTCTATGACATGACGTTTCCAGCGCTGGCGGTGGTGGCAGCGGCGCTCCTGCACGGTTCAACGAAGTGGTTGCGTACTCTGACCTACGCAGTTTGCGCTCTGGTGCTGTTTGCCATGACTGCTGAGAAGCTGAACCGTCCGTACGGCTTCCACGAATTTATGGATCAACCCGTTCGCCTGGCGAACAGCCATTCTTCTCAACCCATGCTCGAGGGCCTGGTGCTACCTGAGGCTACGGTGCGCCTCATCGATGGAGCGATCTCCATTGTGCATGCGCACTCCACCCGGCAAGACACAATTTTTGTCTATCCGGAGTTTGGCATTATCTCGACGCTTGCGGGGCGCCGAGGGGCAACTCGCACAGGTTCGGAGAACATCGACGTGGTGAACGACGAAATGGCGAGGAGCGAGGCGAAGCGTCTCCTCGCAGCACGCCCGGCGGTGCTGATCTATTACCCAACTCCTGAATGGTCGCTACGAGCCGACGAGAGATTGTGGCGCAACGGGAAACGCAGCGGCCAGCGGGACATTATCGCGGCAGTCGAAGAATTGGCGCGCTCGTACCACCTGGCTGGCAGTTTTCGCGTTCCACCCAATGACGCGGCGGTTGAGGTCTATGTGCGTCAGTAACAGCGGATCCGGCAGATGAGGCTGAACTGGGGCAGCGCTCCCGTCTCGACCTTTGACTTGTTTGAATTGATTTTGGTTGCCCTGTGCGTAGCCATTGCGTTCGCCCGTCCGCTTTGGTTTCAAGGCTGGTTTTCACGAGCCGAGCAAGCGCTCCTCGCATTAAGCAGGCGTCCCTGGATTTGCGTGTTGGTGCTGTTCGTCCTACCCATAAGCCTGCGCTTGCTGCTCCTTCCGGTGTACGCTGTACCAAGCCCGCT
>JAICXK010000103.1 GCA_025980435.1 Bryobacteraceae bacterium | reverse complement strand
TTCTCCCAAGCTACCCCTTAACCGGCTGATCTTTGGGGGCGATGTCATGCTCAGCCGCGGAGTGCGAAGGCAGATCCTGGCGGCCCACGATCCGGCGCTACCGTTCCGAAAAATTGCGCCGCTCATGGCGGGGTCGGACATCGCGTTTGTGAATCTGGAATCGCCCTTTTCCGATCGCGGCCCTTATCGGAAAGACGGGCTGATCTTCCATGCTGCTCCCGACACGGTTGCGGGGCTCGAACTGGCTCACGTTGCGGTCGCTTCCACCGCGAACAATCATTCGCGCGATTGCGGATCGCACGGCGTGGAGTTTACGGCCGCGTGGCTGCGCCGGCACGGCATTGAGCCGATAGGCAGCACCAAATCTGCCGAAACGACTCACAAGGGCGTGGTTCTGCGCAGGAACGGGATTCGTTTCGGGTTTCTGGGCTACACCTATGACCAGCAAAATGGCAACTGGCGGGGCATCGACCCTCGGATCGCACTGGCGGATCCGGCCGTCCTCTGTCGTGATGTAGCCGAAATGCGAAAGCGCGCCGACGTGGTCATTGTTTCGATGCATCATGGAATCGAGTACAGGCCCAAGCCTTCGAAGGCGCAGATTGCGTTCGCACACGCCGCGATCGATGCCGGCGCCAGTCTGGTGATTGGCCATCATCCGCATGTGATTGAGCCCGACGAGGCGTATCACGGCGGCCTCATCTTCTATTCGCTCGGTAATTTTGTGTTCGATCAGTATCAGCGGGAAGCGACACAGCACGGCGAAATTGTGCAGGTTACGTTTCTCGGCCTGAAGATTCTTGCGGTTCACATCATGCGCGTAAGGATTACGCCGACGGGGCCGGAACTGGAGTTGCCATAGAGTGCTGGCGTGTCATCATCAACCAGGCGGAGATTTAATTTGTGCGAATCGATTCTCACCAGCACTTTTGGAAATATGATCCGGCCCACTATGCCTGGATCAATGACAGGATGGCGGCGATTCGGCGGGACTTCTTGCCAGAGCACCTGGCCGAAGAGATAACGCGCGCGGGTATCGATGGGTCGATTGCGGTCCAGGCCGCTGGCGCAGGTGAAACGGAGTGGCTGCTGGACCTGGCGAAGGAATGGGACTTTATCCGCGGCGTGGTGGGATGGGTTCCGCTGATCGACGCGGACGCGGAAGATAGGATTGCGCGGCTGGCCGGAAACCCGAAGCTGCGTGGACTGCGGCACGTGCTGCAGGACGAGCCCGATCCAAACTATATGCTCCGCGAGGATTTTAACGGGGGTATTCGGAAACTTCGTGAGTTCGGGCTGGCATACGACATTCTGATTTTCGAGAGGCATCTGCCCCAGACGATCGAGTTTGTCGACCGGCATCCCAACCAGGTATTCGTTCTGGATCACATTGCCAAACCGCGGATCAGGACAGGAGAGATTTCGCCCTGGCGAGAGAACATACAACAGCTCGCTGAACGGCGCAACCTTTACTGCAAGATTTCGGGCATGGTCACGGAAGCAGATTGGGACGCATGGACGCCTGAGCAGCTCAGGCCCTACATCGACGTAGTGCTGGAAGCCTTCGGCGCGCAGCGCGTCATGTTCGGCTCCGACTGGCCAGTCTGTCTGGTCGCGAGTACCTATCCGAAGTGGGTGATGTTAATGGAGGAAACGCTGAAAGAGCTTTCGATCGATGAACAAGAGCGAATCTGGGGAGGCAGCGCCATAGAAGCGTACCGGTTGTAGAGCGGCTTTGGTTATCGAAGCGGATTCCGGATATACTCGTCTCTTCCAGATCGCCAATCGGTGAGGCCAAGGCGCGTGCCCGGTGTTTTTCTTTCACATTCGTCTAAAGACAAGGCATTTGTCCTGCGGCTCGCTGTTGACTTAACAACGCGTCGGATTCCAGTTTGGCTGGACAGTTGGGAAATGAGTCTGGGCGACTCCCTGTCTCGATTCATATTCGGCGGGATCGACAGCAGCGCTTTTCTGGTAGCGGTTGTCTCCAAGAACTCGCTCAAATCGGGATGGGTCGCAAGAGAACTGGCCGCGGCCCTGGCCAAGGAAGGTGCAAGCGGCCAGAAATTCATACTGCCCATCAGGATTTCGGCGGATGAGTTGCCTGCATCCCTCGAAGGGCGTATTTTCGCCGATTTTAGCCGCTCGTATTTTGACGGCCTTGAAGTACTGCTGCGGGAGTTGAAGCAGCGACGCGCCGATAAGCCGGATATCCCGTCCGAGAAACGTATCATCCCGCTGGTTTTCGCCCGGCAGATCTTTCTCAAAACAGACTTGATCGCGGAAATGCTTAAGTTTTTGCCGAACGATTACACAGTCCGGCAAGATCAACTGGTTGTTTATCCTTGCACGGTTTATAACAAGCTTCGAAAGGAACTTAAGTACCGGCTTGAGAATCTGCGGGACGATCCAGATTATGGACCGGCCCTTGAAGAGTTGCTCGAATCCGACTACCGCACGCTGCTGAAGCTCGAAGACGCGCTTCCGGCCGGTATTGTTGAGATTCTGGAACGCGGAAGGAAGACACAACTATCGACCGGTTATTTGCTGCGCGCTTGCGAATACTATGCGCGACTTCTTCGATCCCGCATTTATGCGCTTCTATGGGGAGCGCAGAGCCGAAGACATCTTATTGCAGAGCGTGATGACACGTGGTACTCGGAACCGCTCGGGACGGATGGAATCAAAGGACTGTACCGCATCAAAAATCTGGAGTATCTTTCGATCGGCGATCCGGTTAGGGAGGATGGATTTCCCGCCGGCCTGATTAATTCCTGGAGCGTAGTTATCGACGCGGATGGCAGCGAGAGTAAGACGATTCGAAAGTATCAGTATCCGACGCTCGCGAATGTATATTCTGCATTAGGTTCCGATACGATCACCGACTACTTCATCCCGCAGACGGTCTATAGGAGGCACGCTTTGGGAGCAGATATCCCATGGTGGGAAACGGAGCGCTTCTATTTCGGAATTGAGTGATCGGGCAGGTTGAACTACTCGCTCCGCAGAACTATTACCGGATCGATATGGCATGCTCGCCACGCCGGTCGAAGGCAGGCGGCAACACCGGCCGCGAGCAGAACAAGTGAAACGAGCACGTATGAAAGCGGATCGGATGGCGAGACTCCCCAGATGAGCGACGAAAGCCAGCGTGTGGCAATCAGGCCGGCGATCACTCCGGCAGCCACGCCGGCAAATATAAGCCGCAAGGCTTCGCTAAAAACGAGGCGCGCAATATTTCCCCGGCCTGCTCCCAAAGCCACGCGGACTCCTAGCGCGGGCATCTGGCGCGAAACGGAATAGTTCACGACACCGTAGATTCCAACGACACATAACGTGAGGCCAAGAGCGGCGAACACGCTGAAAAGAAAAACGCTAAAGCGAGGCTCAGCAAAGCCTTCGTCATCGAGCAGCTTCTGAACGGTTTGAACCTGCATCACCGGCTGATCGGGATCGATTGAGTGGATCTGTTGTGTGATGGCATTCGCCAGATTCTGAGGCGGCACGTGCGCGGTTATCAGGAGCGTGGGATGGATGAATGCTTCCATATATCCGGTTGTCGTGTACGGCACGTAAACTTCGGGATAGATTTGGCGTTCCAGCCCGACGTTCCGGACATCGCCAACAACGCCCACGATGGCGAATGCGTCATCGGAAAGTTTGATGGGCTGGTCTTTCAGTTCAGGGAGGCGCAAGGAACGCCCCACGGCCGCCGCACCCTTGAAGTAGGTGCGTGCAAGCGTCTCGTTGATCAGCGCCACATGCCGGTGAAGCTCGACTTCCTGGCTGGTGAAGAACCGGCCTTGCTTAAGGGGAATGTGCAGGACCGCGGGGTAACTCGCGTTGATCTGGCTCAGAACGGCCGGCCGTTGCTGATGGACGGAACTTCCGGGGACCTCCACGCGCACGCCCCAATTTGCAAATGGGTGAACGAAAGTGTTCAACGCAACCCGCTCGACCGCAGGCAGCGAATGAATCCGTCCGAGGACATTGGACAGGAACTGGTCCCGCGCTTCGATTGTGGGGTAGTGATTCTGGGGCAAGGGGATCTGCATGCTCAGGACCGCTTCGGGATCGTAACCGAGATTCACGTCCTGCAGTTTGAGCAGAGTGCGAAGCACCAGGCTTGCGGCGATCAGCAGGAGCATGGCAAACGAGACCTCGGCTGCAACCAGGACCTTGCGCAGCCTGCCTTCACGGCGATTTCCGGCGAATCCGCGACCCGCGCTTCTCAACGCGGCCGCGAGATCGGTACGCGCCGCCTGAATAGCCGGCGCCAAGCCAAACAGCAACGCCGTAAACAAAGATAGAGCCAGCGTGAACAAAAGCACGGGAATGTTCAGGGAGATTTTCGATTCATCCGGAATCGTTCCGGGCGGAATGATCGCTATCACCGAATACAATGCCGCTAATGCAAGCAGGGTTCCGAGGACGGCGGAAGATATGCCCAATAGCACGCTTTCGGTTAGGAGCTGGCCGGCGATTCGCAGGCGTCCGGCGCCGAGAGATGCGCGAACCGCGATCTCGCGGCTGCGCGCCGCCGCTCTCGCGAGCATCAGGTTCGATACGTTCGTACAGGCGATCAATAGCAGAAGGGCGACCGCGCTCAGGAGAATCCACAACTGCTTGCGGATGCTGCTGGGATACGTTTCGTAAAAGTTATAGAGCTTAACGTGAAATTTTTCTTGGTGATAGGAGGGATCGCGGGAAAGAATGTCCTGAATAATCGGATGCAGATCCGTTTCGGCTTCGGCCGTCGTGACCCCAGGCTTCAGCCGGCCGATTACATTGATGTAACGGACACCCTCCACAATCTTGCCGCGCTGAAAGACAATCGGAAGGTACACATCGGCGCCTCGCCACATGAAACGCGGCGGCATCACGCCCACCACGGTTCGAACTTTGTCGTTCAGGCGGAGGTTGGTTCCGAGCACACCCGTATTTCCGGCGAAGTGCTTCTGCCAGAACTTATAACCGAGCACCACTACCGGAGCGGCCGTGACGCCCCCGTCGGCCGGTGTAATGTAACGACCAAGCAATGGCTGCACGCCCATAACCTCGAACGTATTGGTGGTTACGAAATTGCCGCGTAGGCGCTCCGGATTGGCTGTGCCTGTTAGCAGGACATCGCTTATGGTGGATGCGATGACGCCCTGGAAAATGTGACTGCGTTCCGCAATGTCCAGATATTGATCGGGCGTATAGGGCGAGAACACCAGGTTATGATCCGGCTCGCGAACCTGTATGCTCATCAATGTTTCCGGATGGGCGTAAGGAAACGGATCGATAATTACTCCGTATATGACACTAAAGATGGCGGTAGTGGCCGCGATACCGAGCGCAAGCGACAAAATTGCCGTGACGGTGAAACCCGGGCTTTGGAGCAAGCTTCGGAAGCCGAAGCGAACATCTCGCGCAATCGATCCCGTCATTTCTAAAATGTCTTATCTCTCATCATGGCGCGTTTCGAAGTGAATATTTCAAGCTGTGGAAGCGGCGTCGTCGGCAGCACCGTTATCCAATCCCATCTGCGATAGCCGATAGCGCAGGGCGTTTCGCGTCAGACCAAGCATACGCGCGGCCTGGCTCTTATTGCCGTTGGCGCGGCGCAGCGCTTCACGAATCATCATCTGTTCCCAGTGCTCAAGCGTCTCCCCTTCGGGGAGCAGCGGCATTTCCTGCAAACTCATCGCAGGGGCGTTTCGGGGCAGTTCAATCCGGATATCCGCCGGCTGCAGAGTCTCGTTCGAAGCCAGGACCAGGCTTCGCTCAATGGTGTTTTCCAGCTCCCGAACGTTGCCCGGCCATGTATGGGCTACGAGCCGGTCCATGGAAGCCGCGCTAATCTCCTTTGCCACTGAGCCCAGTTCCCGGGAAAGGCTGCGAACGAAGTGCATGGCGAGGAACGGAATATCCTCTCTCCGCTCGCGGAGTGGAGGAATGTTGATCGGCACTACATTCAGCCGGTAATAAAGATCTTCACGGAATCGCCCTTCTTCCAATGCAGCGCGTAGGTCGGCGTTGGTTGCGGCGATCACTCGCACATCGACACTCCGGGTCAGGTTCGATCCCAGCCTCTCGAACTGCCGTTCCTGCAAGATGCGCAGCAGCTTGACCTGAATATTGCCCGGCACATCGCCGATCTCGTCGAGAAAGGCCGTGCCGCCATCCGCCTGCTCAAATTTGCCGGGTTTGCTGGCTGTCGCTCCTGTAAAGGCGCCCTTTTCATAACCGAAGAGCTCACTTTCCATCAGGTTTTCGGGGAGAGCGGTGCAGTTGATTTTGACAAAGGCGTGATTCTTTCTCGGCGAGTGCTGGTGAATCGCGCGGGCGATCAGATCTTTGCCAACGCCGCTCTCGCCCGCCAGCAGCACGGTGGTGCGCGTAGGTGCAACCCGTTCCACGGTATGAAAAATTTCGCGCATGGCCGAGCTTCGGCCAATGATGTTGTCGAACTGGTAACGTTGATCCAATTCCTGACGCATCCGCTGGTTTTCGTTGCGCAGCGATTGGATCGCCAGGACCTTCTCGACGATGGTCGTCAGGTGATCCAGCGAGAAGGGCTTTTGCAAGAAGTCGGCCGCTCCCAGCTTCATGGCTTCCACCGCGGTCTCGACGGAACCGTGGGCGGTCATGACAATCACCGCGGCCGGAATGCCGCGGGTTTGTAACTGCTGGATAAGCTGCAATCCGTCCATACCCGGTAAGCGAAGGTCGGTGATCACAAGGTCTGCAACCGTGGCAAGAGGCAGGGCCTGTTCGGCCGTCGCCGTACCATCCACTTCGAATCCGGCGGATTCCAGATGCAACTGAATTACCCGCCGGAGTTTGTCTTCATCTTCGACAACCAGTATTCGTCCAGCCATTGGTTCGGTTGAGTTCCTAAATATCCTGGCTTTTCGGCAGCGCTATTTCAAACGTCGCGCCTTTGCCCACTTCACTGAACACGTTGATTCGCCCGTGATGCTCGTCAACGATTTTCGAGACGATCGCCAGCCCCAACCCAACCCCCTGGCTCTTCGTCGTAAAGAAGGGATTGAAAACGGTTTCCAACTGCTCTTTGGGAATGCCGTTTCCCCGATCGATAACGAAGATCATCACCTGCTCGCCGGCATCCGCGGCCTTAATTTCGACATTCTGGTTTGCGGCGCTTGCCTGGATTGCATTCTGCAGCAGGTTGGACAGAGCCACTTTCAGCAGATCCGGATCAAAGGAGAAGGTCAACAGTTCCTCGCTCATCGTAATAGAGACTGTCACGCCGTTTTGCGAAGCCAGTTCCGAGTGGCGCTTAACGACATCCTCGATGACGGGCCGCAGCGCGGCCTCGACCGGATGCAGTTGCAGCGGCCGCGCGAAATCCAGGAAACTTGAAACCAATCCACTCATGCGATCCACCTCACTTCCGATATATCCTGCCATCTCCGACATCACGTCGGGCCTGTTCTTCACGGTCTCTTTGGTCAACATTTCCGCTGAGCCCTTTATGGTGCCTAACGGATTGCGCAGCTCGTGAGCCAATCCGGCCGTTAACTGTCCGAGCGCGGCCAACCTCTCGCTGCGGCGCAGAGATGCCTGGGCCTGCCGCAGGTTCGTGTTCGATTCCGCCAGCCGCTCCGCCGCCTGCCGGGTTCGTTCCATTTCGTCGCGCTTCGCTTTGGCCTGTTGATACACCAAAAACCCAACGATGGCATAAAACGAGACATGCGTTGCCATAAGGCTGATCTGTCCGGGTAGCAGTTGATACTGGCTGTAATCGATGAAGATCGGCAGAAGGAAAGAAAAATAGGCCGCGCAGGCGAGCGCAGTGACCAGAATCACGCCCGGCAGTTCGAAAACCGTTGCCGCGGAAACCACTGGAATCAAGAACATTGCATAATACGAACTCGCGATGCCGTGCGACCAGCCGATGAGCAGATAACTCAGAATCATCTTCAGAGTTATGGACACAATTTGTCCGCGCGGCGATGCGAAGCGCTTCCAGCGCGGCTCGATGATCTGAAAAGCGCCGATCAACACCACCAGGATTCTGTAGTTGTAGTTCGTTTCCGGCGCGGTGGCAATCAGCACCCATACAAACAGCAGCCATGCGAAGTCCTGCGCCTGGAACAGGTGTGAAATGCGTGCAGCCGGTTCGCCCGGACTCTCCGTGTTTCGAATCATCGCCTCGCTCATAAAACGCGGGCTCGTTGCTGGTCTGTCATTTAGGGCGCTCTATGACAGAATAAGGGCATCCCCGCAGTCATGAGTAATCGCAACTTCGATCCTGTTCTGCCCGCGGACGAATCCTCGCCGAGGGAAGAAGCCACATTTGCCGATCTTCTGTTGAGCTTTGAACAACAACATGCTGACGGACCGCATGGCGAAAGTGTTACGGGCACAGTCGTTTCGGTCGGCCCGGAAGTCATCCTGATCGATATCGGGCGCAAAATCGAGGGCTCGCTACCGGTTGCGAAATGGCGCGAAACACAACCGGACGAACCTAGGAAGGGCGCTGCAGTGGCGGTCTCCGTGGGGCCCCGCAACGAAGAAGGATATTACGAACTCTCGACCATAAGGGTGGAGCGGCCCAAGGATTGGGCCGGTCTCCAAAGCGCTTTTTCGGAGAAGCGCACTATTGGCGGCGTGGTTGTAGAGCAAGTAAAGGGCGGCTTTCGAGTGGACATCGGAGTGCGGGCCTTCCTCCCCGCCTCCCGCAGCGGCGTTCGCGACGCGGAGGAGATGCCCAACCTTGTCGGTCAGGAGATCGAGTGCCGCATAACCAAGCTCGATGTTGAGAAGGAAGACGTAGTAGTGGATCGCCGGGCGGTGCTCGAAGAGGAGCAGGCCGAACGCCGCCAGCAGGCCTTCTCAGAGCTCAAGGAGGGGGAGACAGTCCACGGCCGAGTGCGGAGCCTGATGGACTTTGGCGCATTCGTGGATGTTGGCGGTGTCGATGGCCTTCTGCATGTCGTGGACATGTCGTATTCCCGCGTGGGCAAAGCGTCCGAGATCGTAAAAGCTGGCGACGAGCTCGATCTCAAGATTCTGAAGATTGATGCAGCCACGCGCAAGATCTCTCTCGGGCTCAAGCAGCTTCAGGAGGATCCCTGGTCGGTTGCAAGCCGCACCTTCCATGTTGGCGATCGTGTTAGTGGTACCGTTTCGCGGCTGGCGGATTTCGGAGCGTTCGTCGAACTGCTCCCGGGGGTAGATGGTCTCATCCACCTTTCGGAGTTGTCCTGGAACAAGCGTGTACGCAAGCCGGCCGACATGCTCAAAGTTGGCGAGCGCGTGGAAGCGGTGATCCTGCAGGTGAATCCGGCCGAACGCCGGATTGGCTTGGGTTACAAACAAGCACTCGGCGACCCGTGGGATACCGTGGCTCAAAAATTCCCGGTCGGTTCCGCTGTGGAGGGCCCGGTTTCCAATCTCACCCAGTTCGGGGCGTTTGTAGAGTTGGGCGACGGTATAGAGGGGATGGTACACATCTCCGATATAACCAATGAGAAGCGGCTGGATCATCCCAGAGAGAAGCTGGCAAAAGGCCAAACCGTCAAAGCGGTGGTTCTGGAGGTCGACCGCGAGAAGCGGCGCATCCGATTAGGCATGAAGCAGCTTGAGCCGACGACGGTGGACAACTATATTTCCGAACACCAGAGCGGGGAGACGGTTAGCGGGCGCTTGATGGAGATTCACGGCGATCGCGCCAAGGTGGAACTCGGCGAAGGTATCGTCGCCACCTGCCAGTTGAAGGCTCGCGAGGAGAAGGCTGGGGAACCGGAGCAGCCCAAGGCTGCCGACGTATCGTCTCTCGGCGCTATGCTGGCTGCGAGGTGGAAGCAGGGTGGAGCCTCCGGCGGGGCGGGGAAGCCGGCAGCTCGCGCCGGTGAAGTACGCAGTTTCCGCATCGCGCGAATGGACCCGGCCAAGCGTCTGATAGAACTGGAGTTAGCCAGCTAGTACGAAAGCTGGCTTAGACTGGGTCTAATCCTACTTGAACGCTTCGTTACAGAATCAGACCTCATACGTCCATCACTGCAGTGGAGATGCAGGCCGAAGCTGTTGGAACGCTAGCTGTGCGCCGCGCAAGTGAGCGCATAGACGAAAGGGAACTGATCCGATCCGCGCAGCACGGGGATCCGGAGGCATTTGAACAATTGGTCAGGTCGTACGACCAGAACGTGCTTCGAATGGCTTTTAATCTGCTGCACTCGCAGGAGGATGCGCGCGATATCTACCAGGAGGTCTTCCTCCGGGTGTATCGCAACCTGCCCCGGTTTCGCTTCGACTGCAGCTTCAGCACCTGGCTCTATCGCATTGTGGCCAATCTCTGCCTCGACCAGATTCGCAAGCGTAAAGTGCGCAAGGAATCGAGCGCGGCGGTCGAGACCGCAAACGGTGAACTGGATCGCCTCCAATTTATTCCCGAGCACCGCGCCGACGGCGACCCGCAGCGGCAATTGATGAGCGCCGAAGTAAAGACCCGCATCAACGAAGTTCTGGATGAACTGACTCCGCGCGAACGCATTGTGTTTCAGATGCGGCATTTCCAGGGCATGCGGCTCCGCGCCATTGGCGAGGCCCTGGGTGTGACGGAGGAAGCCGCAAAGAATTGCCTTTTTCGAGCAACGCAAAAAATGCGCGCCGCACTGGGGGATTTCGTATGAATTGCCACCAGGTTCAAGTCAATCTCTCGCTCTACTTATACGGAGAGCTGGATTTCGCGCAGGAAGAAGCTCTGGAACGGCACATTGCCGGCTGTGCGCTGTGCCAGCAGTTCCTGGCGCGCGAGAAGGCCTGGCATACCGGTATCAACTCGGGTGTCAGCGATGCGCCTCTTGATTTGCTGATGCAGTGCCGGCAGGAACTGCGCACAGTGATTGCACAGCAAGGAGCAAAGCGGAACACCAGCCGCCTGTCACGGCTGGGCCTGTCAAGGATGGGATGGACTGGACTATTCGGTGTGGCTGCGGGCCGCTGGTCCGTACGTCTTGCGCTGGCTTCATTCCTGGTTTTCATTGGTTTCACATCCGCGCGCTGGTTCCAGCGCCAAAGTCTCACGGACGGCATGAATGGCGGCGCGATATCGGCCATGAGCGTGTTTGATCCGTCCTCCGCTCACATACGTGACATTCGGCCGGCCGATAACCATCAAGTCCGCATTCTCGTGCAGCAGGTAAATGAGCGCGAGGTGACGGGAACACCGCAAGACCAGAGCATTCGCGAGCTATTGCTCGCCGCCATGCAGGATCCTGCCGATCCCGGCATTCGCGTCGATTCAGTCGAAATGCTGCAAGGACAGGGGGGCTCCGATGTGCGCGATGCGCTGCTCCGGACGGTTCGCCGCGATCCCAATGCCGCCGTGCGGCTGAAGGCGCTCGAAGGGCTGCGTCAATTCTCGTCCGATCCCACAACTCGCGACACGCTCAAATTTGTGCTTCAGCACGATGGGAACGCCGATGTCCGTTCCGAGGCGATCGATATCCTGGCGCCAGTCAACCAGCGGTTCGACATTACCCCCGATCTGGCCGTGACGCTTCAGCAGATCATGCGTTCCGAGCATGAGAACGATTATGTGCGCGCGCGCTGCTTTCAGATTCTACGCGATGTGAACGCGCCGCTGGATGTCTACTGACCCGTTCCGGAACTTGAAAATATCTGAATCTTACAATCGACTTTCGCGGTTATCCGTCCATACTGCGTAGGAACTAACAACTGCGTTTCCTCCGTTGGAGATTCTGATCATGCATCTTGGACTTGCGCTCATTCCTCTGCTCTCGATGACACTCGCTGCCGGGTCCGTGTTCGGCCAATCGAACGCGGAGGACAAAATGGGGCTGCTGGAAGCGCAGCTTCGCGGTACGGGCAGCTATCTGGGGGTACGGCTGACCGACATTGACGCCGACCGCGCAAAAGCCCTCAACTTGGGTGATGCGCGCGGTGTGGAAGTTACCCGGGTTGAACCGGGCAGTCCTGCCGAAAAGGCCGGATTGAAGCCCGGTGACGTTCTGCTCACATATAACGGCGAGAACATACTGGGGGCTCAACAGCTTGGCAGATTAGTTTCGGAAACTCCCCAGGGCCGAAAGATAAAGATCCAATTCTGGCGGGATGGACGGACTGAAACGGCTGCTGTCACCACCGGCTCGCTTCGAGCGCATTCACTTGGATTTCCTTCCGGGCCGGTCAGCTTTCCTCGATTCGATCTGCCGGAAATGCGCGCTTTCAGCCTGCCGATTCCACTGGTCGTGTGGAAAGACTCCATGCTGGGTGTGGAATGCGAGCAACTCGGCTCGCAACTCGGCCAGTACTTCGGGGTGAAGCAGGGAGCGCTGGTTCGTTCGGTTGAGAACGGTTCGCCTGCCGAAAAGGCGGGAATCAGGGCTGGCGATATCATTACGGCGATCGGCGATCAGCCCGTCGCTTCTCCCCGGGATGTCACCTCCTACGCGCGGACGGACCACCACACGGCGGAAAACATTCCCCTCAGCGTTGTCCGGAATCACAAGGATATGAGGCTAAAGGTAACGATGGCCGGAAATCAGGAGTAACTTCGCGAGCTGCTCGGGCACCTCGCTGGTCGAGTTATGCAGAACCGCGATGATAGGGCGTAGCTTCTCAATCTCATTCAATCGGATAAGAGATCGCTTTCGTGGAGAGCAATGAACTCCGGCAGACGAATCGTTGGCACGATACCTCCCAAAAGTGGCGGCTTGGCTGAATTCAGAGGCCTGCGCCGGTACAGCGGGACAAACATACTGCGTCCTAACCACCACTTTTGTGAGCGCCGTCGACCGATTGAGTTTGCTAGATGAACGTTCCGCCGTTCATTATCCTCGCCCCTGCGGCCATCGTTTCTGCATGTAAGACCGCAATCTTAAAATGGCCTGAGATTTCAACTGGGAGATCCGCGATTCGTGCAGATCGACGATTTTAGCGATCTCTCGCAAGGTCATTTCTTCGTAATAGTAGAGGCTGAGGACGGTCCGTTCAAGGTGCGGCATTTTTTCAATGCTCTCGGCGAGCAGACGTTCCAGTTCGCCGCGCTCGACAATCTGCGATGGCCATTGTTCGTTGGAATCGGAGAGATAGCGCAGCAGGTCACACCCTTCTTCTTCCGTTCCGGCATTCTCAAGACTCCCAAGTGTGAGCCCGCGCGAGTCTGTCAGCCAGTCCTGGTACTCGCCTACAGATAATTCCAAATGAGCTGCGATCTCTTCCTCTGTGGGGGTCCGATGATGTTCCTGTTCGAGCTCCGCAATCGCGGATTCGATCAGTTTTGAGCGCTTTCGCTGCTGCCTGGGAGCCCAGTCCAAACCGCGCAGGCTATCGAGGATCGCTCCGCGGATCTTATATTCGGCATAGGTCTTCAGCTTCACATCGTGCCGCGGATCATAGCGGTCAATCGCGGCGATAAGCCCCAGAACTCCCGTTGAGATCAAATCATCCAAACTGACTGAGACAGGCAGCCTCTCGTGAATTCGTCGCGCAATGAGTTTCACTTGTGAGAGGTGTTCCAAAATGAGCTGCTCCCGGGTTTCCGGGGCTACGCCTAAGGTTTCACAGGTTTCTGATTCGCGAGTGGTCATGAGAGCTTTCTGTTTTGCGCTTATCCTCAGGGGCTTTAAGCGCTCTATGATGTTCTTCGGCTGACCGCGTCAGAAACTTGAGCTTCGGCGGCAAGAAAGCGTCACCGCTGCCATGCCTTAGGCCCCCTTAGCCCGAGAGCTAGAATTGGTGTAAAAATCGCTAAAATGCAGGCTGTAGGGGTCGATAAGATCTAAGAAGGAAGCGCCTATGGAAAACGGCCCAATTTCGCCTCCGCACGGCTCGAATGGCACCGCTGCCGCTGTCGCCCGGCAAAGAGAACCCGTTCCAGCGGATAGCTCATCCGACCAACGTGTGGCCGAGCTACGGCGGCGCTATCTGGAGGGTACTTATAAGATCGACGCGGCCGAACTAAGCGCCAGCATCGTCGATAAGCATCTGGAGGCCTGATTGCCTCTGTTCCGGCATGCCGAAACGCAAGCCGCGAAGCCGTTTTACTTCAAACCGCCGGCCAGTTCCGGCTCGGGGCTGCCCGGCAGCGTTACTACTGTTCCCCAAAACTCGTAGCAAATTTTGATGAAAAGTAGAAACTCATAGAGGTCATCCGGTTTGCGGATATAGCAACTGGCGTGCAACTGATACGCCTCGCGGACTTCTTTCGGGTTTGCTGAGCCCGACACGACAACTACGGGCGTGAGCTTCAGCCTGGGATGTTCTTTGATCTCCGCGAGAACTTCCAGCCCGGACTTCTTCGGTAAATGCAGGTCGAGGAAGATCAGATCGGGGTGGGCGTGCTCCGCATATCGCCCCTTCCGGCGCAGAAGGGCCAGGGCTTCCTCTCCATCCGGTACCGACATGATTGCCTCCACCATTCCCGCTTCACGAAATGCTTCCTTGGTGAGGTGAACCGCCGCCGGATCGTTTTCGACGATCAGGATGTGCAGCTCTTGCCGGGCTGGCCGGACAATCTCGTTCGCTCCTGCTGGCATACGTCTGAGTCGCTGCTTTTTTCCTTAAGGAAAGGATTGTCGCACAAGTTGAACCAGCCTTCCGCCTGTGAAATTCGGGAACCCGGTCCGCCCCCGCGGCTTCTAAGATGGTACTGGCCCGTATGCGCGCCCGCTTTCATTCGAAACTGGTGGTGGCAATCGGGGGGCTAATTGCCGGTATCTGTGCCGCGCAGACCGGCGACGTCATCCACTACAGCGGGCCCGTCACTCCAACCGATAAAAATCGGTACACGGTTACGGGAAACGTATCAAACTCCGTTACCGGGGAACCGGTTCGACGCGCACTGGTTCACATCGGCCAGTTTGCGGTCTTTACCGGCGCGGACGGGGGCTTTCAGATAGATGGAGTTCCCGGAGGGCAGTACAGCGCGAATGCGCAGAGGCCCGGGTTTTTCGACCCCGGGCAGGCCGGCTTGAGTCCTTCTCCGCCCATGATCTCTGTGGGACCGAACACGCCCGCCGCCGCTCTCAAGCTGGTTCCGGAGTCGGTCATCGAAGGCCGCGTGCTCAGTAATACCGGCGAGCCCATAGAGGATGCGCAGGTGCAATGGCTGCGCGAGCAGGTCTTTAACGGCCGCAAGGCGCTCCAGGGCGTGGGGAACCAAGGGACGGACGATACCGGCGGTTTTCGCATCGAAAATCTCACGCCCGGCAAATACTACGTGAGAGTGATGCAAATGCCGGTTTTTGGTTTTGCGAGTGTGTTCGTGAATTCGAACCGTCAAGTATACCCGGAACAGTATTATCCGAATGCGCCGGACGTTGCCTCAGCCCAGGCCCTGGAACTGAAGCCGGGCGAAAGCGCGCGGCTGGATTTCACTCTTTCTCCCAAACCTGCTTACCGGGTATCGGGAGTGGTCGTCCCCGCTGCCCCGAACGGAATTTTCGCCAGCCTGCAGGACGCCGATGGCGACGAAACGCAAGTGGGTATTCGATTCAATCCGCGCACCGGCGAGTGGATGCTGCCCTTCGTTGCGCCCGGCGTCTGGAACCTTGTCTTCCGCGGTCAGAACCAGCCTGGGGATGCCTATTACGGAGAGCGGCGAATCGACGTTCGTGGTTCGGATATAGAAAAGGTGCAGATCGTTCTGCAGCCTCTTGCTCGCATTCCGGTTCAGGTTCTGAATGGCGCCGACAATGGATCTCAAAATATTCAGTTGCGGCTCATCCCAAAGGACGCGCGACTCAACCGGCAGGAATTCGCCGCGATTCCGGATGCCCCGAACGCGAACGGATCGCTGGTCATTCGGGACGTCACGCCGGGGCCCTACACGGTTGCCGCCCAGTCGAATGGGCTAAACTGCATCGATTCCATTTCGTCCGGAAGCGTTGATCTGATGCACGAGCCATTGGTGATCGCTGAGGGATCTCCACCCGCGCCGCTCCAGGTCACATTACGAAACGATTGCGCGAGTCTCAACGTTACGGTTCAATTTCAGGATCACGCCCCGGGAGGATCTCTGTTGCTCGTGTCCGACTCTCCGGCCTTTGAGCCTAAAACAGGCTGGATCCAGGGGAACTCCGCTTCCAATTTCAGCTTCAGCGGCCTGACACCCGGTGCGTATCATCTGTACGCAGTCTCGAATCTGAATGGCATTGAATACACGAATCCGGATGCGTTGCGCGGCCTGGA
>JAICXK010000075.1 GCA_025980435.1 Bryobacteraceae bacterium | reverse complement strand
CTAAAACGCCCCGTCCCTCACATACGGATAGCTCCACAATGTGACCTGAAGCATCACCGACTTGATCCAGGCTTGCTGCATCTTCTCCACGTCCTCCGCTTTATGGCCCTTCTTAGCGAGGAATGGCTTGAGTGTTGCCGTAATCGGATACACCACCGGGAACAGATACCGAAGCGGCACAACGGCTGAGGCTTTCACCGAATCCGTCGCGTTCTTCCTCGTGCTGTAGTGCCGCAGCGCGATTTCAAACTGGTAATCGAGCCAGCGCTGATCGTACTCGGCTTTGGCGGTGTCCAGAATCCATTGGCCGAAGCGCTGCCGCACCCGATCGAGATAGCTTTTGATCGGCTTGCCGTCCTCCGTGCTGATGAATGGCTGGACAAGAAACGGGTGCGATCCGATAAATCCATACCAGACATCCAGAATCTGCTCAGTTTGGTCCGCCAGAACATCGTAAGACATTCGCAGCGCTCTGACGTCATCTTCCGTGAACAGCGCGGACTGCTTAAGCTGCTCGAATTCCGAGAGGCTGATTGGTGAATGAGGCACTTCGGATTTGCCGAATGTATAACCGGGAATCGATGTTTGCGTCACAGGCTTTGTCATAAGCTTCCTTTCTTTTACGTTTGTGATTTCATTGCGATCTCGTGCAACGGTTGAGGCGGTTGGGTCCATTTTCGCCAGGTCGCATCGTGCCCAACCTCGAAATCGGGGCAGTCGATGCGCAGATCTCCATCCCCAAACGGCGCATCCACGAAATCGCAATGGTGAGGGCTCTCCGGGCTGTCATGTACGGACGGCCGGAAGAACCGGCAGTTCACGCACATGTGCGCCACCGGAATTTGCTTCTGCTCCTGAAGCGTGCGGATCATTTTTATCAGGGCGCGAAGCAGCACTTGCTGCTCCTCCGCGGACAGAGCGCCAACTGCGGTGCTCAGAAAATCCGGCCAGTGCGAGAGCCGTTCCGCGATTTTCCGGCCTTTCGCCGTCAGTCCGATGGAAAGAGCGCGTCCGTCAGCCTGACTGCGCTCCTTTTTGAGAAGACCCTTTGTCACCAGCGTCGTGCTGGCGTCGCTCACTGTGGCCGCCGTGACCGCAAGCGCATTCGCCAGATCCGACACCCGCATCGGTCCGTACGAGCGAATCAGGCTGAGCACTTGAGCTTGCGTCGGAGAAATGCCGGAATCGAATGCCTCCCGCCACTCCCGAGCCTTCAGCGCCAGGCCCACCTTTGCCAGCCCCTGCGCGATTCGAAGCGGCAAACCGCCGCAGCGCTGGCCTGGCTTCATTACTTAGGACTCCTAAGAGAACTTATATCATGGCGTGCGTTCCGTGCGTGATCGCCGCGCCTGCCCGGAGCGCGGCCGCCACCACCACGGCCTCGGCGATCTCCTGCTCCGACGCATTCGCTTCCCGAGCCCTCTTTGAATGAATGTCAATGCAATATGGACATTGCGTGGTAAAGGCAACCGCCAGCGCCATCAGTTCTTTATACTTGACCGGAATTGCGCCGGCGGCCATGGCCTGCTTGTCGAAAGCCCAAAAAGCTTTCACTGCTTCCGGCGCATTGGCCTCAAGGGTTTTCAGCTTGCTTAGGTTTTTAATGTCGTACATGGATATGCCCTCACTTTAGAGCCTCACGGTTCCTCTCAGGACGCAAGAAGCAAAATGTAATATGGACGTAAATTCCACCTCGACGCCGGATTCGCCTGCCTTGGAAGGCATGCGGCGGCGCGGCCAGTTGCTGATCTCCGGCTTGCTATGGGCGGCTGCCGCGGGCTTGCTCGTCGTCTTATCTGGCTATTCCCTGATTTTTTATCATTACGAAGTCGCTCTGGCGGAGCGCTTGCGATCGGGCCTCGGGTTTGTGGCGCCGCTTCGCGGCCCGGACTGGTTCCTGCTGGCGGCGCTTGCCGTTGGCCCCGTCCTATGTATCCTGGCCGCTGCATTGCTTGGCGCCTGGTACAAACGTGTGTGGCTACGCAGGCTGCGAGCGATCTGGCCCGAGGCGCGAGATCGCCGTCGATACTCGCGCTGGCATCCGTTACCATATCGGGCCGGCGCATCGCAGCGGAATCGGCGGACGGAAAATCTGGCTGCACTTCTGAAATCGGACCTGTGGATGACGAGAGATCGCCCGGATCCGGCGGCCTCCTATGAACGGCAAGCGGAGTGGATTCTCGCGGAGCTCGAAAAAGATATCGCCGAACGCGCCCTCACAACCGGGCTGACCGTGGGTATTAGCCACAACCGGTACATCGATCTGTTTACGATATTCGTGGCTGCGCTCGAATTACAACTGCACGTCCTCTCCCGCCTCGGAAAGCGTCCCTCCTGGTATGCGTGGCGGCTGCTGATCCAGCGCTGCGGCGCGAGTCTCTTTATCAACAGCTATCTGAACCGGCAGGACTCGCTGGCTCTCAACCTCATGATCAAGAAAGCGGGCATGGGTCTGTACGCAACCGGCGATCTGATGGGTAGCGCGGCCCAGCATCTTTCCGAGAGCGATTTCGATCTGGACGAGGCCCTGAACCTGCAGCATGGCGGTTTGTTCGGTATGGCTACCAAGAGCCTGGAACTTGGCGCGACCATGGCGCTCACCGTCGGACAAGTGGGATTGCACGTTCTAGGGACCGTAATTGAATCAGTGGGGGATGAATTGGCCCAGGGAGCGCTTGCTGCCGGCATCATTTATTATCACGGCATCGCGCTTGCCTCCGATACGCTCGCCTTGGACCAGGTCCACCGGCAAAGCCCGGCCATGAATCGCGGCTTTCGGGATGGTGTTTGGAAAATGGGAGAGATTGCCGGATCGATCTTACGCGATCTGGTACGCCAGCGCCGCACCGCGTTCCGCGATCGCCGCCGCCGCATGGTCCGCACGCTACCGAAGAGCGCTTACGTGGGAATTCAGACCTTATTCGGAAGAAAGGCCGCGCCCCAGGCGGGAGCCGCTCAGCCAACGTCCTGAATCAAAATTTGTAGATCCCGTTGGCAGCCAGTTCCTCCAGCCTGCGCCTGGCGATTTCTGCCCTATCCGTATCGTTTGCCAGGTCAGCCAGGAACTGATCGACACCCCCGAAGAATGCGCTCACGAGTTCCGCAACGTCGGCTGGGGAGTGGCGTATCAGTCGGGCTCGTCCCTCGCGCGTAAATCGCGATGGAGCGCCTCCGTGCAGCACGCTGCAGCGTGTTCCGTACAGGTCCGCTCCCGCAGGCGGCGCCGGTCCTGCGATCTTCACGTAGCGTCCCGCCCATTCAATGAAATCCGAGCGCATCACGTCGGTCCTTTCAGCGGGCATGTTGAGAAATGCCATTGTGTCCATTCCGGAATACGTGAGGATGACGGCGGCCGCATAGCAATGCGCGTCCAGCAACAATCCGATCGGGCGCTTGATGCCGTCTTCAATGACCGTGTGCACAGTACTGCCGAGACTTGATTTCCTGAAACCTTTGTCGTCAGGCCGCATAGAATATTCAAGTATGCGCGCAAAAGTGTTTGCAATCACGGGTGTCATCCTGCTGTTTCCGCTCTGTGCGGCATGGGCCTCAGCCGTCGATAACCTGGTGGTGTTTGGAGACAGCCTGTCGGATAACGGTAACGCCGTCGCCGCGCTCGCCTCCGTCGGGCAGACCTTGGGCAATTACGCCCCGAACGCCTTGACCGACGGGCCGAACACGAATCCGCCGACCACCGGCCCGTTCGGATTGTGGGTCGATCAGTTCGCGAGCAAATTCGGCCTGCCTGATCCGAAGCCCGTGATTGTAAACACCGCCGGTGGTCTCACTCTGAACCCGCAGGGGACAAATTTCGCGGTGGCTTCGGCGCAGACCGGACACAATCCCAGCTTTTCATTAAGTGCTCCGCCTACCAGCGCGAACGTGCCTTGGACTACCGATCAGGTCGGCCTGTTCAACTCGCTCAACGGGTCCAGCGCCTCTCCAGGCTCGCTGTACAGCTTCTGGGCGGGTTCCGACGATATCTCGAATGCCTTGAGCACCAATCCGCTTACTGTAGTGAGCGCTGCGCAGAACGCCGCAAACAACATTGAATCGAATATCAGGACCCTCGCCGGCGAAGGAGGCAGATATTTTCTGTGGTTCAATTTGCCCCCGCTCGGTGATACACCGGCGGTCCGGGCCTTCGGACCACTCGCTACGCTCGCTGCGAATACTGCTGCTTCCGCTTTCAACGACCAGATGAACGATGACATCACCAGCCTGCTGAGCACGATCAGCAATATTGCGATCATCGGCGTCGATGTACACGGCGCCTTTGAGCAGATCGAAGGGAATCCGCAGGCCTTCGGATTTACCAACATTACGGATCCCGCGCAGGGACAGAGCGTAGATCCCAACCAATACCTGTTCTGGGACACCCTGCATCCGACAACTGCGGCCGACGCGCTGGTGGCTGACCTTGCCGTGCGGGATGCCTCGGCATTTGTGTCCGCCGCGCCCGAACCGGCCAGCCTGGCTCTGGCCTTACTCGGAATCGTTGGATTATTCGGCGCCGGTCTTCGAAGGCGGCATGTATTAAAAGCGGAACACCGCCGCTAGCGGCGCTCCGTTCGGCATCCTGCCGTTCTGCACCACGTATACCTGACCGGCGTGCAGAATGGTTTGGGTGGCCGCGTTGTTGATGAGATCTTCATCTTCCGAGCCGCCCGTCTCGCGCGCTTTCACGGTATGCGTCGCCTGGTCGAATACTCCAGTGCTCTCGAGCGAGTCGGAGACCAGCAGAGTCAGCACTCGTCCTTCGTGAGCGGCCGTAACGATATCTTTCAGCCGGTTCGAAGCGCCGCCGCCGGCCTTGTGATTATATTCGGCCAATACCCCGTCCACTTTCTTGCGGTAGCATTTCGCCATCGCTTCCAGCGCTCGCGCATGCATCTCGCCCGCCTTCAGGCCATTCGGTGCGCCTTGCACAGATTCCTGTGCGAGGTGCGGATAGCTGTTTATCGAACGGTAGAGCGAAAGCTGATGGTCCACACCGGCCAGCACCAGCGGTTCGCTTTTGCTGCGTAGCGCTTCATTCACGCCGCGATCGATCTGGCCGAAAAAATGCGCCAGAAACTCGCCGCGGTCTTCGCGATCTGTCGTGCTGGTCGTGGAGATGACGCCTTTCATGCTCCCGGTTGAAGGCCCGCCCACCTCCATGTTGTTGCTGGCGTGATCGGGTTTCGCGGTATTCATCCAGTCTTCGAAGCTGGTTTTCACGCCGCCTGGAAACGCAACCTCTTCCGCGCTTCGTGACGTGCAGCGCAGCATCCGCACGTCGTTTTGACTGAGCGCCAGAATGTCGAAAACAGCATGCCGGGTCACTTGCGGAAGTAGCGGCCGTATATAGAAATGCGGTCCCACGACGGCGCGGCTGGGCAGCAGTCCATCCAGCCAAGCCACCCGAAACTGATCGGGCGATCGAAAAACGGCCAGCGAATTGCCCCGTGCCTTCCCGTCCGGAAGGACCGCCTCCCAATCCGCGACCGATTCCAGCAACTCCCGGCCTTGGGTTCCGTATTGCTTTGCTTTGGGTTCGGCCCGCCGGACCGCTTCTTTCCATTCGAGGGCGTTCATCTTCGCGCTCTGGGCGGGCGAAGCCGAACTGAGTCCAACGTACAGGCTCAGGCAGGGTCCCTGCGCTGCCAGGATCGGTTTCAAGTCCTTTACGCTCTGAAACTCGGCTAGCTCAGCCTTCAAAGTATTCATACACTCAGGAGACCAACGGGCTCAAATACCCGTTACCTCGATTCTCCGTCCATCATCGCCCGTATGCTCGATCCGGATCTCGATCCGTTCGGCCGGAAGCAGTTCCGGAAAGCGTTCGCCCCACTCGATCAGGGCAAGAGCGCGGGAGTCAAACAGGTCCTCGAGCCCAAGATGGCGAGCTTCGTCAGGCGTGTTCAGCCGGTAAAGATCCACGTGGTAAATGACGGCTGGATCGCCGTATTCGTGGATGAGCGTGAAAGTAGGGCTGGAAACTTCGTTGGCATTCGCCGCGCCGCGGGCTTCCACAATGCCTTTGGCAAGCGTGGTTTTCCCGGCCCCGAGCTCTCCAATCAAAAGGACAACCGCGTGTTCCGGCAGCAATGCAGCAAGTTGGCGGCCTACCTCGCGAGTCTCTTCGTCTGAGCAGGTCTCAAACCTCAGGACGCAGCTCATCCATCGCCCTTGGCAGGAAATCCAGCAGATCGGTTGCCAGCGCGGCCTGTTCGCCCCACTGTTTGCCGGCTAATTCGCCGCAGCGGCCGTGCAGCCAAAGCGCCGCAACGACGGCTCGCTTCCAGTCCTTGGGATGCTGGCCGATCATCCCGGCGATCATTCCCGTCAGAATGTCCCCGGTTCCCCCGGTCGCCATGGCCGGCGAGCCGGTCGGGTTCACCCAGGTTTCGCCGTCGGGAAAGGCGATAATGGTGCGGTCCCCTTTCAGAACGATGGCCGCGCCGCTTTCGCTTGCAAGAGCTTGCGCCACGCCCAGACGGTCGGCTTGAACCTCCCGGGCCGATTTGCCGATCAGCCGGCCCATTTCGCCCGGATGCGGCGTCAGGATGCGGACCTTGTCGGTACGAGGCAGGCTTCCGGCCAGCGCGTTGAGCGCATCGGCATCGACTACTGCCGGAACGGGGGCTTCGGCGTAGAGGCGTTTTACCAAACGAACTGTCTCCTGTTCAGTGCCGAGGCCGGGGCCAATCGCGAGAACGGTCATCTTCTCGAGAAGCTTCAGAATGCGGTCTGCGTCTGCCTCCACAGGCTCGGTCATGAGTTCCGGGCGAACCGCCGCCACGCTGGAGAGCACGCTCTTCGGGATTGCGGCGGTCACGAGGCCAGCCCCGCTGCGGTAGGCTCCGATGCCCGCCATGGCCGGAGCGCCGCTTTTACCCAACGAACCCCCGACGATAAGTACGTGGCCGTACATTCCCTTATTGGAGTCCAGGGCTCGTTTGGCGAATAAATAGCGAATATCGCCCACCATGGCCAAGCTCAGCTTCAGATTTGGGTTCGTTTCGCAAAATTCCGGCGGCGTCCCGATGGCAACCACGGTGAGTTGGCCTACTTTCTGATAGATCGGAGAGAGACATTGGGTTCGTTTCGCAGCGGTGAAAGTGACGGTGTAATCGGCGTGAACGAATTCGCCGGTTGGGTTCGTTTCGTCGGAAGGCAGACCGGAGGGGATGTCAACGGCGATCTTCTTCGCGAGCGGGAAGCGTTCGTTTATGATCCGGATGGCATCGAGGGCCGGGCCTTTGGCGGCCCCGGTGAGGCCGGTGCCGAGCACGGCATCGACCAGAACCGTCGCCGCATGGAGTTCGTTTGGTAATCCGCGGGTAACGGGACAGCCGCAGACCGAGAGCATCCGCCGGTTTTCGGCGGCATCGCCAGTCAGGCTCTCGGGATCGAAGAGTTCGAAAACAACGAGATTGTGGCAGAGATGACGAGTAAAGATCTGGCGGGCGACGACGAACCCATCTCCGCCATTGTTCCCTTTCCCGCAGACGACCGCGACGTGCTGTTTTTGCAAGGGCGCAAACGTCTCCCGAAGGAAGTCGACTACGCGGCTGCCGGCGTTCTCCATCAGGATGAGGCCGGGTATGCCGCGCTCGATGGTCAGCCGGTCCACTTCGCGCATCTCGGCCGCGGTCAGAATCTTCACGTGTGCTGCACCTCACGGGCAAGCAACAGAGTCATGTCGTCGTGAAGTTCGGGCCCTCCCGTCCAACTGCGAACCGCATCCAGAACGATGCGAATAATTTCATGGTTGTCCTGGTGGTAATGCTGCTGGATTAAATCCTTCAGGCGATGCTCGCCAAACTCTTCGCCGTAGGCGTTTTCGGGCTCGGTGACGCCGTCTGTGTAACACACCAGGAGGTCGCCGGGGTTCAGCACCAGACAGCTTTCGTTGTATCTCGAAAAGGGAAACGCGCCTACAACCATGCCGTTCGAATCGAGCGGCACGACATCGCCATTGCGAAACAGCAGCGGAGAGAGATGCCCGGCGTTGGTGTAGGTAAGGGTCCGGGAGACCTCATCGAATAGAGCAAAGAAGAACGTCGCATACTTCTCGGGAGCCGTATTGGCGAAGATCTGTTTGTTCAGTTGGGACACGAGGCTGGCCACATCGATCTCGGGAAGATGCGTGCATTCGTTCTCGCGCGAGACCTGGTATTGTGCGAGCTGCGCGCGCAAGGCTGCCTGGATAGTGGCCATGAGCAGCGCGGCGGAAATGCCCTTGCCGGCGACATCGCCGATGGCAAAACTTAACTTTCTGTTGCCGATTTCCTGATAGTCGTAGTAATCGCCGGAGACCATGCGAGCCGGGTCGCAGCGAACCGTGAGTTGCAGGCCATGTATCGGCGGGGCTTCTTTCGGGTAGAGCTGGCTCTGCACTTCGCGAGCGATTTCGAGCTCGGTTTGCAAGCGCTCCTTTTCCTTTTCGACCACGAGCAGACGCTCAAGGTTGCCGGTCATCTGATTGAACGATTCCGATAACTCGCCAAGCTGATCGCGCGCCCGGACCGGAATGCGGTGGCGGAAGTCGCCGTAGATGACACGGCGCGTGCCTTCGTAAAGCTGGTTCACGGATCCGGTCATGCGGCGGGCAAGCGCGACGCCGATGACAACCGCGACGAGCTCAACAAGAAGGAACAGGATGGCCACGGCAATAACCACATCGAAGAGCACACCGCGAAGAATCTCGGGGCCGGAGAAGAAGGTTCGCAGCACGGCAGAAGGACGGGAATAGACCCACAGCACGCCCTGAAATGTTTTATTCGGAGCGTCGAGATGGTAATGCGGTAGCGTGGACGGCCATCCGACGGGGATATCGAAGCGGCTCACGGGCGGCGGGAGATGGCTCCCGCCTTGTCCGCTTCTCGGTTCGCCAATGCCGAATTGAAAATCCGCATCTCCGGATTTCCCGCTCGAATCGGTTTCGACCAGAGCGATGACACCGAGGTTCGGGACCAGGTTCTCCACGGTGTCGCGGGAGAGAGGCGCGAGGACGGTAATTGTGCCGCCCTCTACCTTCTGGTGGGCCCATCCGAAGGAATGTCCATTGATCATCATCAGGCCGTTCGTATCGTTCCAACCCGGCGGTATGTTCAGCGCCGCGCTATCGGGGGGAAAGCGATGATCTCCTTCTGTGTCGTTGAGGTAGATCGCGATCCCGGGGAGGTCGTAGGCAAAGGACTTCAGCACCTCCGGAGCGGCGGGAATGCGAACGTCCGGAGGCATTCTCTTCAGGGTAAGGACCACGGCTTCTACTAAATCGAGGCGGCGATCGAGCGCGGAGCGGGCGAGATAGATGGCGAGTTCGTTCATAAGCGCCCACGCTCCGAGTCCGAAGAGCACGAACAGCAGCAGGATGGGCAGAAAACCGATGAGTCCGTAGACGAACAGCAGCCGGTTACGCAGGCTCCAGAGTGAATTCCGCTGCAGGTACCGGAGCCCGCGAAACACCAGAATCGAGGCGACTACAAGCAGCGCGAGAAATGCGAGAAAGGCCAGTCCGCCGCGGCCGGTGAAATAGAACAGCAGATAGAACGCGAGCGCGACCAGGAAGGCAATCCCCGATTTGCCCAGATACCGCGCGATTTGGCGGACTCGCGACATTATATGAGATTATCGCGTGACGCGCGGCTGGGACGCCTATTGCTTTAACCCCAGAGCATCGAAATAGCCTGTATTCATGCGGCACGATTCCAGGCGGATTTTGCTGAGCAGATCCGCAAGCGCTTCCCTGGAATGTTCCAGCGACGGCCGCGCCGCGATCACCTTCTCCGCATTGCCAGTGCCGCGGGGCATCTGTCCAAAGGCGGTAATTTCGTCCCAGTGCGCGGGTTTCGGAATCGACGCCATGCAGGATGTCTTCTCCATCTTTTTGTATGGCCAGAAGCACCAGCCCACGCCGTTCTTTTCAAGAACCGTCCTGAACTGACGAATCCAATCGTCCGTATTTTCGCCCGATTCACCCAGCCAGACCGGTACATTGTAACGGTCGCGAAAATCGAGATACTCCTGAATAACGGCTTGGGTTGGCGGAGTCCAGTATTTGTGAAATTCATAGATGACGTTCGAATCGAAGGGCGGCCCGAACACCTTGAAGTTGGTGTCCCATTGCGCGGCTTCCAGGATGATCGCGTGATTCCGGTCCACCTCCCGGATCGCCTTTGTGATACGGCGGTAGAGCGGCTCTAATTGGCCGTTGTATTTCCGTAACTGCGGGAAGTGCGGGATCGGTTCGTTCAACAGGTCATAGCCCAGCACGATGTTTGCATTCCGGTAATGCTCCGCGATGCGACGCCAAATTTCACAGAGGAGTTCCTGATCCCTGGCGCTCTCATAGAGCCACGGGTAGTTCCAACTATCGTCTATATTTGTCCCGGTTTGGCCGCCCGGCGCGCAGTGCATATCGAGGATCGCCCATATGCCCGCGCGATGGCACCACTCCAGGGCGGCATCGAGGATCGCAAATCCTTCGCCATCCGCATTGAAGAATTTGTAGTGAAGGGGAATGCGAACCGAATTGAGCCCGGCACGCCGAATCAACTGAATATCGGCTTCTGTAACATAACGCCGGCGGTACTCTTTCCAGAACGCTTCGGCGGCGCTGGGACCGATGAGCTCATTGAAGAAGCCCTCAATCTCGCGCGGCGACTGCGGACCTTTCTCAAACAGAAACATGTAGCCTTCCGGCTCGAACCAATTGCCGAGATTGATGCCCCGCAGGTGCAGGGTTTCACCGCTGGGAGCGACGATATCCTTCCCGCGGGTCTTGACGAAGCCTCCAGGCGTGATTGACGCGTTGCTTGCTGACAAGGAGCCGGCTGCAAGAGATGCGTGGACAAACTGCCGGCGTGACCAGTTCATGCTTGAACAGTATCAATACCAGCTTCGTCCGGTTCGTCAGGAACGCGACTCCTAGGCAGAACGATAGAATCCGCCAGCCAGCGCTTCAGCCAGCGCATTCACGATTTCGCTTGCAGCAGCCTGCTTGAGGACATAGGCAGATGCTCCCAGCGCGAAGGCGGCATCAACATACGATCGGTCAACCGTTTGAGTGAGAAAGAGAAGCTTTACGGCAGGAAGGATTACTTTGATTTGACGCGCTGCTTCGAACCCATTCAGGGCCGGCATCGAAACGTCAAGTACAACAGCATCCGGTTGGAGCCGACTCGTTTCGTTTACCAGCTCCCTTCCGTCTGACGCAACGCCGACCACGTCGAAATCTTTGCACAAAATGCTTTGCAGCGCTTCTAAAATGAGAGGCTGGTCATCGCCTAGCAGTACTCGCGCCCGCCTCATGTATTCTTTTTAACAGATGGGGCCGTCTTTTAATCGCAGGCCATACTGTAACGCGGCAGCGAAAAAGACCTCAACATAGCGTATGCCCTCGACCGACATCATCGTAATCGGCGCCTCTTCGGGCGGGGTCGATGCGCTCAAAACGCTCGTCCGGGGCCTATCTCCCGATTTAGCCGCTGCGGTGTTTATTGTTCTGCACGTTGGCGCTCATCCCAGCATTCTTCCTGACATTTTGCAACAGGCGCGTACGCTGCCGGTCAGTCATGCAACCAACAAGGCCCGCATCGAGAACGGAAAAATATATGTGGCTCCCCCGGATCATCATCTGATGCTCAGTCCCGGCCACGTGCACGTTACTCGCGGCCCAAAGGAAAACAACGCGCGGCCCTCCATCAACACGTTGTTCCGCACCGCCGCCGTTGCGTACGGCAATCGCGTGGCGGGGATTGTTCTAACAGGCTCTCTGAACGATGGGACCGTGGGACTTTGGGAGATCAAGCGGCATGGCGGAGTCACGATTGTACAAGATCCGGCCGAGGCCCCCTACCCTTCTATGCCGCAAAGCGCATTAGACAGTGTTCGGATCGATTACGTTTTGAAGGTGGCCGAGATGCCCCCTCTATTCTCGAAACTGGCCGGCGAAAACTATCGGGAGGAAGAAATGGAAAGTCTCCCCAAAAATGTTTTGCACACCGCTCATTTGAACGGGTTGACATGCCCCGAGTGCCGGGGCCCACTTTGGGAAGAACCACAACAGAATCCAAAAGAGTTTGTGTGCCGTGTCGGGCATCGTTATTCTTTCGAAAGTCTATTGGAACAACATGCCGTCACGACGGAAAGGACTTTATGGGCTGCTGTTCTTGCCGTAGAGGAAGAAATGATCCTTGCGCGCCAGGCAGCGCAACGTGCGGATACGCCAGAAACACGGCAGGCCTATGAGCAAGAAGCACAGCGCAAAGAAAGACAGGCGGCGCTCATTCGTGAGATGTTGACCCAACCCGATCCTGCATTCAGGCAGCAATCGCAAAGAGAACAATAGTCAGGTCGCCCAATTGGGCGTGTAACGACCAACTACCGACTCGCGCAAAACGCCTAGACTGAGATAGGTCTGTTCGTATGCCATCAGCCCGCCAACCTGAACTAACCGTTCCTTTCGAGGATCAACAGCCTCAGATCGCGCCATTTCCGATCGTGGGCGTGGGCGCCTCCGCAGGGGGGCTCGATGCATTTACGAAGTTGCTTAAAAATATGCCTGCCGATACCGGTATGGCGTTTGTTTTAGTGCAACATCTGGACCCGATTCACAAAAGCGAGCTCTCCCACCTTCTCAGCACCTCGACACCCATGCGGGTCCAGGAAGTGACGAACGGCATGCACGTCGAAGCAAACCATGTGTACGTTATTCCGCCGAATACCATGCTGCAGTTTTCAGAGAAGGCGTTCGAACTCATGCCCCGAAGGGCGGATGATCATCCACATCTGACCGTAGACCACTTCTTTCGCGCTTTAGCACAGCACCAGACCCGCTTTTCTATAGGCGTGGTCCTTTCCGGTACCGGCGCGGATGGCTCGGAAGGTCTCAAAGCCATCAAAAGCGCGTGCGGAATCACCTTCGCCCAGGATCAAGAGTCGGCGGCCTACTCGTCCATGCCGCGAAATGCAATTGCGACCGGCATTGTGGACTTTATCTTGCCACCCGAGCAAATCGGGGAGGAACTGGCACGGCTCAGCCGTAACCAGTATGTTGTCGCGTCTTCCGGTGACGGAAAAAAAGAGGTTCTGCCCGAGGGCGACCGGGAACTGAAGGAAATTTTCGCTCTCCTGCTGCGAACGACCGGAGTGGACTTTGCTCACTATAAAGCAGCTACCATGCGCCGGCGCATTGGCAGGCGTTTAGTGGTCCATCGTTTCACCGAGCTTAGCTCATACGTTACTTATCTGCGCCAGCACCCGGAAGAACTGCAAGAGCTTTTTCGGGACGTATTAATCAATGTAACCTCGTTTTTCCGGGATCCCGATGCGTTCACAGCACTGGCTGAACAGCTATCCGAACGCCTAAGCTCCGAACAAGACCGGCAGAATCCTTTTAGGGCCTGGATCCCAGGATGTTCCACTGGTGAAGAAGTATACTCACTCGCGATTTACGTGCACGAATTATTTGAGCGAATGGGCGGCGTCTTCGATGTTCAGTTATTTGCTACCGATATTAGCGAACGGGCGTTGGCCACCGCGCGCGCCGGGGTCTATCCGGAGCGCATTGCAAACGAGGTGTCGGCTGAACGTTTGCGCCGCTATTTTACGAAAGCAGACGGTCAGTATCAGATCAGTAAAGTCATTCGCGACATGTGCCTGTTCGCACGACACGACGTAACTCGCGATACTCCGTTCTCGCGCCTCGATCTCGTCAGTTGCCGCAACGTGCTGATCTATCTGGATCCGGTCTTGCAAAAGGGCGTTTTGCCGGCCTTTCATTACGGACTGAATCCGAACGGTTTACTGTTTTTGGGAAATGCTGAAAGCGTCGGTTCTGCCTCCGACCTTTTTGCAGTGGTAGACGAGAAGCATAGAATCTACACCCGAAAGCCCGGTTCCGTGAGGCTTGACCGGTTTTCTACCCAGCGCGCCAACGTATCCGGCACCTTCACCCAAATGCAGGTAGACACAGCGGCTAAGAGCCAGCGCCTGGAGCAACGCGTGGACAGGTTGATTCGCGACCGCTACGCTCCGGATGCCGTTGTGATCGATGGGGAGTGGCAAATTCATCATTTTCAAGGCCGCACCGGCTTCTATTTGGAACCGGCGCCAGGGGAAGCGAATTATCACCTCTTGCGAATGGCCCGCGGCGAGCTGCCCTATTTGCTGCGGGAAATGGTGTCCGAGGCCGTGCAGCGGAACACCATCGTAGAAAGGAAAGGAATTCGCATCGAGCGGGGAAATGAGGCGCGGATCATTTCCGTGGAAGTAATTCCGCTCGATTCCGGTACTGGCCAGGACGGGTTTTACATGGTAGCGTTTCGCCGCGAGCCTTCTGTCACGGAACTGAACAATCAGCGAGTCCCGACGGCGGAGAACAGTGACGAACGCGTAAAGCGCCTGGGCGAAGAACTGCGCTCGGCCCGGGCGTATCAACGCGCGGTGTCGGAAGAACACGATGCGGCACTGGAGGAAGCGCGCGCTTTGAATGAGGAGCTGCGCAGCGCGAACGAAGAACTTCAAAGCAGCAATGAAGAACTGGAAACCGCCAAGGAGGAATTGCAGTCCGCGAACGAAGAACTGACGACCGTCAACGAAGAACTCGATACACGGAATCGTCAGCTCGCGAACCTGAACGACGATTTGAACAATTTATTTGCGGCCGTCGCCTCACCGGTTCTGCGCGTCGATCGGGATTTGCGCATTCGGCGGTGCACTCCAGCGATCGAGAAGCTAGGAATTAACACGCAAGATCTCAACCACCCTGTGCGATTTGTCCAGGAGAAGCTCGGGACCTTGCCTGACATTGAGAGCTTGGTGCGAGACGTAATCGACAAGCTCACGGTTTCGATGCATGATTTCCAAGATCGGGAGAACCGTTGGTGGTCACTCTCTATTCGACCTTATCGAACGACCGACCACCGGATTGAGGGAGCCGTCCTTACATTTACCAATACCGACGCAATTCAAAAAGCCCTGCAGGCATCGGACATGGCACGACGCTATGCGGAGGCCATTATTGAAACCGTTCGCGAGCCGCTTGTCATTTTGACGCCTGAACTGACGGTGGATCGCGCCAACACTAGCTTCTGTGAGTTTTTCCGAGTGAATCCGGAACAAGTGAAAGATCAATCGCTGTTCGAACTGGGAAACGGGCAATGGCGTATCCCGCAGTTGGAAAGTCAACTGAAGGAAATTTTGCCCGGCAAATCGCTTTTCTCAGACTTCGAAGTAAGGCACACGTTCCCGGAAATAGGACCGCGCGTCATGCTCTTGAATGCCCGGCAACTCAGCGGAGGCCCAAATGAGAGACCCGCTATCCTGCTGGCCTTCGAGGATGTCACCGAACGGCGCGACCGCGAAGAGGCAGCCACCAGACGGCTGAAGGAAGCAACACGCGAGTTGGATCGAACGAAAGATGAATTGCGAGCGCTGGCCTACAGCTTGATGGAGGCTCGCGAGCAGGAAGATCGACGTATTGCCCGCGAACTGCACGACGACCTTGGCCAGCGGCTGGCGTTTCTCGCGATTACGCTAGACCAGTTCCGCCAAAAACCCGCAGGCGAACAATATCCCAAGCTCTCAGAAGCGCTCGACGTGTTTCATGAGCGGGTTTCGGAACTTTCCGTTGACGTCCGCGATTTGTCCCACCGGCTGTATCCGGCCATTCTCGAAGATCTTGGCTTGACTGCGGCACTCAAAAGCCTTGCCGAAGAATTCAGCGGCGTCCGGCCAGGCGGCGTGCGCTTCACCAGCGAAAATGCGCCGGATTCCTTGCCGAAGCCTTACGCTACGGCAATTTATCGTATCGCCCAGGAAGTTTTGGCGAACAGCGCGAAATACGCGCCGGACGGGCCTGTAACAATTTCACTGAGCGGAGAAGCAAACTCATTGCGTCTGGTCATCAGTGATCGTGGACCCGGTTTCGATGTGACGGCTGTTCGCGGCCGCGGGGGACTGGGGCTGGTTAACATGCAGGAAAGGGCACATGCATTAGGCGGCAAACTGCATATCGACTCGCATCCTGGACTCGGGACCGAAATCTCAGTCGAGATCCCGCTGTCCGAAGACGGGCCAGCATGAATACGCCTCGGCTGGTCATTGTCGATGACTCAGCTCTGATGCGGCAAGCGATCGAAATGGTACTGGATTGCCAGTACGAAGTTGTCGCCAGCGTACCGGATGGAGAAGGCGCCGTTACCGCTGCCGCAAGGTTCGCCCCTGAGCTGGTTTTGCTGGATATATCCATGCCCGGTGTGAACGGCTTCGAAGCAGCCCGCCAGATCAAACTAGCTTCCCCGGTCACGTCGATCATTTTTGTTTCGGAACACGAACGAAAGAGCTATGTAGACGCCGGATTCCTTGCGGGGGCGTCCGGATACGTCTTCAAGAACCAGATAGCCTCGGATCTGGCTCCCGCGATCCGGACCGTTTTGGCCGGCAAAGAATTCGGCCGGCCAGTAACTTAGCGGCACAAGCGCAAGGAGCATCGCCAACTTAGGGACCACCCTAGTTCCAAAGTAGTGTAATCGAAAGCACCATTAAGTTCTGAGCCAAACCGGGAGCATTCTTCCGGTGCGAGAGGAATCGCGCCGCGGCGCAGCAACTCCTCTGGTTCTCTCCTTGTAGGAGGAAGCATTAAATGAATCAGGAAGCACTGTTCATCCCGTACGGAGCAGCCAGCGGCCTAACCGTGTCGCTGTCGAAGTCCATTTCAGCTATTCGGCTTCAGCAGAAAGAAAATGGCATGGGCGCGGAACTGGGCGCAATCTCGCAGCTTGGTCCTGGAAACACGCTTGTTTTTTGCGGTGAAGGATTCGATGAACGTACCGTAAAGGTTCGTGTGAATGACTCGTTCTATTTCGTTTTTGCCGAGGATGTCGAATTCGCGATGCCCGTAAAACGGTAGGCACGTTCCAATAACGGCCTTACCCCGTCATTCTCTGCTGGATTGCATAGCGGGTTAGTTCTGCCGTGGTCCGAAGGCCTAACGTGTTCATCAACCCGGCTTTGTGATATTCCACTGTTTTTGTCGAAACACTCAACAGGCCCGCAATTTCTTTGTTCGATTTTCCCTCCGCGACAAGCTGCAGCACTTCTCTCTGCCTGGGAGTCAGCGCGTTTCCGAACAACTCGCTCGGATTCTGGCGAGGATGGAAAAGCGATTCTGAGACTCCTTTCCGCAGCAGTGGCGTGACGTAGAAGTGGCCCCGCAAAGCACCGCGCACGGCAGTTATGAGCTCCTGGACTATACACTCCTTGAGGACATATCCCGATGCGCCCAATTCTAAGGCGGCCTGCACGTATGCTCTTTCCGCGACCTGCGTCACGAACACGAGCCTAGATCGCGGAACGACCTGCCTGATTCGACGCGCAGCCTCCATACCATTGAGGAGCGGCATCCAGACATCAAGCAGCACCGCATCCGGTTGCAATCTCTCCGCCTCCGCAACCAACTCTCGCCCGTTTGAAGCGACGCCGACTATATCAAACTCGGAGGTCAGCACACTTCGGAGGCCCTCTACCATCAGAGGATGATCGTCGCCCAGCAGCACTCTGGGTTTAGGCATTTATGTCATGATGACGCATCCAAATGGACCGGAACATCCGGAGTTTCCCGAGCAAATTGCGCTCCCATTACCGACGAGTAATGGAAGGATCGCCGACGACCCCAGGCCTCACCACTCACCAGAGAATGTTCTCTACGCGGGCCGGCGGGTTTGGTCAATCGAGCCAGGTTGTACGGTAACAGATATGCCTTTCGCGAGCCTCCGCCGCCTGATTCTGGTGTCGGCGTGTTGTTTTGCCCTGCTGGCTGAGAACGCAGCATCTCATCGCCACCTCTTTATTCGCGTGGCCCTCGCAAATAGTTTCGAGAAGCCGGTCTCGGGCCGGCTGCTGATTTTCGTCCAGCCTGGAACCGGAGCGCACGAAGTAGATACGAATCCCTTCCATCCCCGGGCAGTCTCGGTTACAGCCAAGGAGGTTCACGACCTCTCGCCGGGAGCGGCGGTCGATGTGGATACCGATGACACCGCATATCCCGCAGGGTTTTCGCAGCTTGCCGCCGGAGACTACCAGGCGCAGGCCGTGCTCGACGTGAATCATTCCTACAACTACGGTGGACGAGAACCCGGCGATCCCATCAGCGAAGTTACAGCCCTGGCTCAATTCACTGAGCCTTCCGCTCCGGAAGCCTTGATCACGCTGACGAAAACAGTGGCCGAACCGCAGCCACCCAAAAGCGCCTTATCGAAAGCAGAGCAGGACGCATCGAAATCCGCCATCCGTGCCGAGAGATTCGTTAGCCCAGTGCTCTCGCGATTCTGGGGCCGACCCATTTCCATGCGCGCATGGGTGGTGGAGCCGCCTGGCTATAAGGCAACAGCCGCCCGCCGCTACCCGGCCGTGTATTTTACGCACGGCTTCGGCGGGCAGATGCGGTATCTGCGGTTTGAAGCCGAGCGAATCTACGCGCGGATGGCGGAAAAGAAGATGCCGCCGATGGTCTGGATTATGCTCGATGAATCCAGCCCAACCGGCACTCACGAGTTCGCCGATTCCGTCAATAACGGACCCTGGGGCCGGGCCCTTACTCGTGAATTCATTCCATACCTGGAATCTCATTACCGGCTGGAGCGCAGCTCGCGAGCGAGATTTCTGAACGGACATTCGTCCGGAGGGTGGGCTACCCTTTGGCTGCAAGTTACCTATCCGAAGATCTTCGGCGGAACCTGGTCCACCTCTCCGGACTCAAGCGATTTTCACAACTTCACCGGACCCGATCTCTATGCTCCGCACGCCAACGTATATCGAAGGCCGGATGGCTCGCTCTATCCACTGGTTAGAAATAAAGGTAAAGTGATGGCGACCTTCGAGGATTTTGCTCAT
>JAICXK010000143.1 GCA_025980435.1 Bryobacteraceae bacterium | reverse complement strand
TACTATTCCATCGAATATCCTGCCGGACAAATAATTTACCGTTCAGACGCACGACTCGACGATCTGCGGGTTTCTCCAGGTGGTGAGCGGGTTGCCTTCGTCGAGCATCCCGTGCCCGGAGACGATGCCGGCCGGGTGATGACAGTCGATGCTTCCTCCAGGGAGGCGCGCGTTCTCAGTTCCGGCTGGGGATCCGTGGACGGCTTGGCCTGGAATCCGTCGGGCCGCGAGGTCTGGTTCACCGCGGCCGCTTCAGGAGTAGAGCGCGCACTAAACGCGGTTTCGCTGAGCGGAACCGTCCGAAAAGTGGCGCAGATGCCGGGGGGTATGGAATTGCGCGATATCGATTCTGCGGGAAACGTCCTGATCGATCGCAGTACTCAGCACATGTCAATGATGCTGGGTAACTTCGAAAAAGAAACGCAGCAAGACATCTCCTGGCTTGATTGGTCCCGGGCGGTAGCGATGAGTGAGGACGGTAAATCGGTGCTATTCGACGAAAGTGGATCCGGCGGAGGAGCCGGATATAGCGTCTTCATCGAACACACCGGTTCCGATACCCCAAAGCGGATTGGCGAGGGGCGCGCGATGGACATGTCTTCCGATGGCCGTTGGGTGCTTGCGCAGGATGCCCATGACGAAACGAAGCTTATGCTTATCTCCGCGGACGGCTCCACTCATCAGCCTGTGCAAGGTGGCGGAATCACGTACCGCTGGGTTCGATTCCTGCCCGGCGCACAGAGCATATTGCTCTCCGGGGCGTATCCGAATCAGCCTCCCCGGCTTTACAAGCAACAGCTCCCCGATGGTCTCGTGGTTCCGGCTTTCCCCGAGGCTGCGCCGGATTCCTTCGTAGTCTCTCCGGACGGGAAAATGGCGGCAGCCTTCGAGCCGACAAATCGCATCGTTCTTTTCGATCTGGTCCGGAGCCGAAAGCGCGTGCTGCAAGTGGTTAAGCCGATTTATCCTGTCGCTTTCAACCGGAGCGGCGAAGTGCTAACCTCCCGGATGCAGGATCGAAGCATTGTTCTCGAACTCCTCAACCCGCGTAACGGACAAGTTGCGCCGTACCGCCGCATCGAAATGCCGGAAGCTCCCGGTATTGTCGAAAATCTTCCGGTCTGCGTTTCCGGAGATTTTCGTTCGTATGTTTACTCAAGGCTGCAGAGCCTTTCGACTTTGTTTGCGGTTTCCGGATGGAAGTAAGCAGCCGGTAAAGGCGCGCCCGTATTACAAGGTCAATGCGGCAGCGTAAACGCGTACAGCATGTCGCCCGCGCCGACCACCAGGTATTGACGCCCGTCCAGTTCGTAGGTCATCGGCCCGTTGCTCACTTGCGCGGTTAATCCTGTGTGCCACAGAATCTTTCCGGTAGGCGGATCAAAAGCAATGAAGTTTGCTGAAGGATCGCCGCCGAACAAGAGCTTCCCGGCTGTCGTCAGCAGACCCGATAGCGATTCACCGTCTCCGGGATAAACGTGACTCCAGCGAATTTTCCCGGTCTTGTAGTCGATGGCTTTCAACGCCGATTCCGCCCAGACGCCGCTGTCGCGCCCCCCGTATCCTTCCGGATGCGGGCTGGTGTCGGTCAAATAGTACACGCTGTAGGAGGGCGTCGCGCTCACATAGAACAAGCCGCTCTGTGGGTCGAAAGTCGGCGGCGGCCAATTTGTCCCGCCGCCGGCCGCCGGGATGACCAGCGCTCCGTCGGTCTTCGGCTCCTTAACAGGATTCGGAATTGGCTCGCCTTGCGCATTGACGCCCTTCGACCAGTTGAGATCGATATACGGAGCAGTCACAACGCTCTTGCCATTCGTTCGGTCCAGCACAAAGAAATAACCATTTCGCGCCGCTTGGGCCAGCAGCTTACGAGGCTTCCCATCGATTTCGCCATCGAACAGCACCGGCGTTTCTACGTTGTCCCAATCGTGTGTGTCATGCGGGGATGCCTGGAACCACCACACCAGCTTTCCGGTATCCGGATTCAAAGCCACGATCGAGCACGTCCAAAGGTCCGCTCCTTTGCGTCCTTGTCCTGCGTGGACGGGGTTGGGATTCCCCGTTCCCCAGTACAAAAGATTCAATTCCGGATCGTATGTTCCGGTAAGCCAGGTCATGCCGCCGCCGTGCTGCATGGAATGAGCATCGGGCCACGTCTCGGACCCCGGTTCGCCGGGCTTCGGTTCGGTGTTCCAATGCCACTGCACGGCTCCTGTTTCCGGATCGCGGCTCTCCAGATAACCGGGTACATCGAGTGAGTCTCCGCCCACGCCCACAATAATGTGATTGCCGATTACAAGTGGAGCGGGCGATGAAAAGTATTCTTGAGCAAGATCCGCAATCTCTACCGCCCAGCGAAACTTGCCGGTATCTTTTTCGAGAGAAATAAGGTGATTGTCAGGTGTCTCGAAAAAAAGCCAGTTGTGGTAAATCCCGACACCGCGATTACCGGTATGAATGCCGCCCTGGCTCTTCCACTTGTAGTGCCAGATCTCGCGGCCCGTACGCGCGTCAATGGCCCAGGCATGGTCCGGAACGGTAAAGTACAGCACCCCGTCCAACTCCAGCGGCGTCGCCTTAATTTCGGTACCGAAAGGGCTGCCTCCCGGGCCGGTTTCCGCATGGTAAAGCCAGGCCAGCTTCAGGTTGCGCACGTTATCCGCATTAATCTGGTTGAGCGGACTGAAGCGGCGTCCGGAGTAATCTCCGTTGTAGGTGGGCCACATGTTCGCCGGCGGATGAAGAATGGTTGCCGGATCCAGCCCTTGCGCAAGGATCGCGGCCGGTGCGCACAACAGGCATGAAAGTAAAACTTGGCTCAACTTCACTTCAGTGTCTCCAGGTAGGCAAGAATATTGTGCATGTCCGCGTTCGTGTACTGTTTCAGCAATGCGAGATGCTCCTTTAGCGGATCGTGGACCTGGACTTCAATCCCTTGCTCCGCGTCGAACAACCAGGAATGGTATTCGCCCGAAGGTTCTGAGAGCGCGACGCTGAAATCATCGATTCGCTCCAGCTTGCCCGTGTAGGTCTGGCCGGAAGCGAGCGTTACGGTCACTGCCTTTTCTTCGCGGGGATCCGGCGGCGGCCCGGGCATGCCGGGCCATCGGTCCGTCTTCGGATAAAGAAACCGACCCTGTAGCGCCACTGGATCGTACTTGCTCGCGATATGTGCCAGGTCGCCGGTTGCCGAATGGCAGCTCGCGCAATGAGCGTTGAAATACGCCTCGCCCTCTTTCGGATCCCCGGTGACAATATTCAGGATCTTGTATCCGCCGCGATTGGCGGCGGCTTGCGTCCGGGATAACAGGAACGCTGCAATGTCTTTAATCTGCGCATCGCTGAGGTTAAAGCTCGGCATTCCCTTTCCCGGACGGCCGTTATGAATCACCGGACCGATCTCTTTTCCTGTGCCTTGGTCATGCAGCACGAGCACCGAACGAACAAGGTCGGGGCCCGTATTGCCGCCCGTGGCATTGGTGCCGTGGCAGAACCCGCAGGTTGATACGAAGAGCGTCTGGCCGCGCTTAACAGCTTCGGGATCCGGAGGTGGGCCGATCGCAAGAAACTTTTGCATCGCCTCCTGCATCTGCGCCGCTCCGGGACCGGCCGGTTGGGCGGGTTCGGCGGTTCGCTCACCGGGACCTGCCTTCTTTTCGGCTGCGGGACCAGGATGCGGTCCGTTTGCCGCACCCGGCGGCGGCTGCGGGGGAGGATTCTGCGGCGTTTGCTGCTGGCCCCCAAATGCCGCAAGACACGTGCCCAGGGCAAACGTGCCAAATACGCGGCTCAAGTTTGAATAGTTCACAACACCCTCATCTGCATATCAGTATTGCAGCGAAGGCGCGAGAACCTGCCGCGCCTGAAGCGCGAAACGGAAATAGCGCGACTCAGGCCGGATTAGCCGGTCCTGCCGGAGCGGCCTCGCGCGGCTTCTCCTGCTTTTCTTTCGGGGCAGGAGCGGTTTTCACCGGGCTGATAATCACGTGAGCGTTACGCCCTTCCAATCGCGGCTGGCCTTCAATCGTGCCTACGCCAGCCAGATCCTCGGCAAATTTGAGTAATAACTTCTTGCCGAGATCGGTGTGCGCGATTTCGCGGCCACGGAACTGCACAACCGCCTTCACACGATTGCCGTCTTTCAAAAAGCGGATCGCGTGCGCTTTCTTGAAGTCGTAATCATGATCGTCGGTGTTCGGGCGGAACTTCAGTTCCTTTACCTGGATCACGTGCTGTTTCTTCTTGGCTTCGTGCTGCTTTTTCTTTTGCTCGTATTGATACTGGCCATAATCCATGGCCTTCGCGACCGGCGGCTCGGCCGTTGGAGCAATCAGAATAAGATCGAGGCCCATGTCCTGCGCGCGGCGAACAGCCGCAGGCGTCGGCATAATCTCAACCGATCCGTCCGGGAAGACAGCACGCACTTCTCTTGCGCGGATCGCTTCGTTAACGTTTTCTCGGATTCGGGGCCGGCGGGGCGGGTAACCTCTGGGTGGATACATGCCGGAACTAGCGGACGGCGCAAGCCCGCGCCAGGGGATCGAAAAGGAATGATGTCAAAAGTTATACCTTTATTTAGTCTACACCGAAAAACAGCCGCTCGCTTACTGTGTGTAGCAGCGGGTACCCTGCCGTCCACTAGCTTTTTGTCAGTTCGGCAGCGGCAAGTTCGGCAATCAGCAGGGCCAGGTCCGGGTCCTCATCTGACGTTCCCATGCTCCAGGCAGCGGAGAGGCCGGCGTAAGCGAGAATCCAACGCAACAGACGCCGCCGGTCCAGTCCTGCGGCCAGTGCTACCACGGTTGCCTGCCGCGCAAGCCGTCCGGGTGCGCTAGCGGTTTCCAGATCGGGATTGCAGAAGATGTTTGCAAAGTCGAACGCGCGCTCTCCCAGGAGCCGTTTAGGATCAATGGCAAGCCAGCCCCGCATTCCGCCATCCAGAATATTTCCATGATGAAGATCCCCGTGCAGGACCCCTACGCTCTGTGGCTCCCGAAGAAGGCCGCGGCTCGCATCGAGAGCTTGCCGCAACACGCCGCCCATTCTCAGCGCGGCTGGTTCGAGTTCAGCGAACCAGTGCGTCAGCGGAATAAGTTCCGGCGCGGGCTGCGGCCTTGGAGTATGTAGCTTTGCCGCCACATCACAGATGATCCGGCTGGCTTCATCATCATGCCCACTTTGCGCCATTTCACCCAGCGAGCGCTGTCCCACGGCTCGTTCCAAGACCAGCGCGTCGCCTTCGTGAGCGAGGACACGAGCCGCCCCTTCGCCATCCCACCAGACCATCAGTGGCCCGCCCCATCGCTCCTCCGGCTCTCTGGCGATCTTCAATATCGCCGGGATTCCTTTGTACAACACCGGCAGCAGGTCGCTGGTGCGCGTTGTTATTGGTCTGCCATCCGGAATCAGGTTCCATCGCGTTACATAGCCGGCGAATGCGGATCCGTTGGGGTGCAACTGAAGCTGGTAATGAATCACGTTAGCCTGATTGATTCTGCGCCGCCGCGCCCGCGGCCGCTTGCGGCTTGCTCATCACGCGCGTGATCCCATAGTGGCTGGCCAAAACGCCGTCTGTGAACTCCAGATTCTGGGGACGCCATGAGTTGTCATGCTGGCAACGAATGGTTACGCTGTCCGCTAGGAATGCGTTCTTTTCGATCATGCGTCTTCGCGGGAAACCCCAGAGAGGAGTCCATGATTCGTGCAGTTTGTCGAGCGCATACTTTGGGTCGAGCGGCAGTGTATAGGTTTTTTGAATCTCAGGATCGATTTGCAGGCCCAGTGCACTGGCCTTGTTCATCATCCAACCCAGGCTGATATCGGACAGCGCTGTGGCGCCCTCGATGTCATCCGGTTCTCCGCCCCCGACATCGCTATGCACGCCGCAGAACCAAACCTGCTCGATAGTTTGGCCGGGCGCGGGGGCCGATGTCCAGAGCGTAGCCGGAAACTCAAAGCGCCTTTCATCAATAGCCAGGGCGTGGTAGGCATTCAGCACGTTGGGATGAAGCGAAGTATCCAGGAAGCCATAAACAATCGGGTCCACCAGGCCCAGTACCGACGGGATGCCTAGCGCGCCGACCGTCTCCCAAACGCCGATCATGGTGATTTTAGGGTCGTACATCGAGCAGTTCTTGAGTGTCGCCAGCAATCGCGCGCGATCGTCCTTATCGCGGTACGCCTTGAAGGCGGTGTCCACCAGATCATTGCTGAAATTCTTCGTCGGCAGTCCGCAAGCCGCAATCATCCCGGCGACGCTGCGGGCCGTATATGCTCCGCGGCTAAAACCAAAAATGTAAATAGGATCGTCTTGCTCGTAAACATGGGCGATTCTCGTGTAACCGTCTTTGATCTTCTGCCACAAGCCTGTTCCAAACGCTCCGCCAGCGAGCCGTTCGATCGGCAGCCCCATGGAGCCTACGCCATCGTCGTAGAAAGGCATCTGGTCCGCGCTCACCGTCAGCGCCTTGTAGAGTTTATATACATTAGTGTGCTTGCTCGACGTATCCCAAGTGCCATCGGCACAGTATGCAATACGTTTGCTCATTTTTTAGGCCTCCTGCCAGGTCGTGAGATTATATCGAATTTGTGAGCCAGCCCGCTTCAGGCGTTTCATCTGATTTTCAGCTTCGCGACTGAAGCTTGTAGTTGAACGGCATGCGAATTCTCCTGGTGGAAGATGACCGCGAACTCGCCGCCTACGTTCGCCGGGCGCTCGAAGAAGAGCGCAATTTGGTATCTGTCTGTTTCGACGGGGCCTCCGGTTTGCGAACGGCCCAGTCTTCGGCATTTGACATCATCATTCTCGACGTCATGCTGCCCTACATGGACGGCTTTGACGTCACAAGGCGGCTGCGGCACGAATCGGTCAGAACCCCCATCCTGTTGCTGACCGCCCGGGATGCCCCGGAGGACGTTGTGCGTGGCCTCGATGCTGGCGCGGACGACTATCTCGCAAAGCCGTTTTCGTTCGATGTTTTGCTGGCGCGCTTGCGAGCGAGGACCAGGCCGCCGGTTGGTTCCAGAAACGCCCGCATACGATTCGCGGATCTCATCATCGATTTCGAAACACGCGAAGTTAGCCGCTCAGGCGCAATTCTCTCGCTGACCCGAACGGAATTTGCGATTCTCGAATGCCTGATGAAGTCGGCGGGCCGCGTCGTCACCCGCGACCGTCTGATCGAGTTCGCCTGGGGCGATCGTGAAATCAGCAGCAACAATCTGGAAGTGTTTATTCGTTTTCTGAGAGCAAAGGTAGACCCGCCCGGCTGGCGGAAGCTGATCCAGACCGAGCGCGGTGTCGGATACAGCCTGCGGGAGAGCGGATGAAGCGGGTTACCTCCATCCGCCTCCGCCTGGCGCTCTGGTATTTCCTCAGTCTGGCTGTGGTTCTGGCTATTGTCGCGGTAGGCAGTTGGTTTGGCGTGCGCGCCAGTCTTTATCATGCGATCGACGATGTTCTCGGCCAGCGTCTTCCCGGCGTTCGGCAATTCCTGGAAGAACACGCCCGGATGAGCCCCGAACATCTGAATGAAGAACTGAATGAAAGCTCCAACCTGGCAGTGGGCGGCGGACTCTTCCGGATCTACGACGCTCAAGGCAAGCTTATCTACGCATCCGCGGGCCTCTTTGAACGTCGCGTGCCCAAGCCCACCTCCAGCCTGGGCGAGCGAATTCAGTTTACGAACGAAGGCCCTTCCGAGCAACCCGTCCGGTTAGCGATCCAACGACTCGAAGCCGGAGGGAAAATCTTCACCCTCGAAGTGGCGGAGCCGTTGCGGTCTTACAACAGGGCGCTAGACCATTTTGAAGAACTCCTTTGGCGCTGCCTCCCTGTATTGGTCGTGCTTGCCACCCTTGGAGGGTATTGGATCAGCCGGCGGGCGCTGGCGCCGGTCGACCGGATCACGCAGGACGCGCGCGCCATTTCAGCTACTAACCTTTCTGCCCGCCTTGCGGTCCCTGGCGCAAGAGATGAGCTGCAGCGACTTACTCTTACTCTCAACGAAATGTTGGACCGCATTGAATCGTCGTTTAACCGTGTGCGCCAGTTCACGGCGGACGCTTCTCATGAACTTCGCGCGCCTCTGACGCTCATTCATACCGCCGCCGAGTTTTCGCTGCGGCGCAACCGGACACCGGAAGAGGTGCTCGACGCGATGCGTAGGGTGCTTCGCGAATCCGAGCGCACGACCGAACTCGTGAACAGCCTGTTGTTTCTGGCGCGAGCCGATGCAAGTACGGTAGCTTTCGAACCGAGTGCGGTCAACCTGACGGCTTCCATCGCGGAACTTCAGGAACAGGCATCTCTGCTCGCAGCGGCAAGGCAGGTCATCATCTCGTTCCAGCTTCCGGCCGGGCCGGTCGAAGTAGCAGGGGACCGGGCGTCGCTTGCCCGGCTTTTCCTCATTCTGATCGACAATGCCATTAAGTACACTGCGCCCGGAGGGGAGGTTTCCGTTGAACTTCGCGCGGAAACAGATTTCGCGCTAATTGCGATACGCGATACGGGGATCGGCATCGCGAAAGACGATTTGCCGCTAATCTTCGATCGCTTCTGGAGGGCGGATAAGGTTCGATCTCGCGAAATGGGCGGGACCGGGCTGGGTCTCTCGATTGCGCGCAGGATCGTCGATCAGCATGGTGGAGTCGTAAACGTCGATAGCGAATTGGGCGCGGGATCTACTTTTTTTGTGCGGCTTCCAAAGGCGTGAACCTCTTGTGCGCTGTGCTAACTTACCGTCATGTTTATTGGGTTGGCGTTCAGGCGAGTAACGGCGCCGCTCATATTTCTGCTGTTTGTTCCGCTGCTGCGGGCGCAATCCCCGGATACCGATTCGCAAGTGCAGCAACTGTACGAGGAAGCGCGATCGTCCGAAAACCGCGGCGATTTCGCTACTGCCGCAGAGCGATATGAGTCGATTCTGAAGATCGCTCCCGGACTCGCCGTCGCCTATAACAATTTGGGCGCAGTCTATTTCAAGCAGCGCCGGTACGGCAAAGCGTCCGCCGTCTTGGAAAAGGGTCTGAAGCTTGATCCCAAAATGACCTCCGCCTCCGCCCTTCTCGGGATGGCGCTGTTTGAGACAGGCAGTTTCTCCGAAGCCCGGCCGCGCCTCGAAGCCGCGCTCCGTGCTCATCCGCGCGACAACAACATGGAATTGTTTCTCGCGAACGACCTGACTAAACTCGGCGATTTCGAAGCCGCCGCTTCCCATTTGCGGCAGATTGTAAAGCGCGAACCGAATGACCAGCATGCCTGGTATCTGCTGGGAAAGGTCTATACGGAACTTGCCCGGCAGTCTCTCGCCAGGATGAATGCCATCGACCCAAATTCCGTTTGGGCTCATGAGGTCTCCGGCGAAATCATGGAGAGCATGAAAAATTATGACGGCGCCATTATTGAATACAAGAAGGCAATCGAAGTCGCGCCGCGGCAGCCGGGAGCCCACTACAAACTGGGAGATTTATACTGGAGCCTTTCTCAGTGGAATAACGCAACCGAGCAGTTCAAAGCGGAGCTCGGCAACGACCCCGGAAACTGCATGGCGCAGTGGAAGATCGGCAACACCTTAGTTCAGCAAAGCATTAAGCCGGAAGAGGCGCTCGCGGAAGTAGAAAAGGCTCTGGCAATGTGTCCGAACCTGACCGAAGCTCGACTGGATCGCGGCCGTCTTTTACTTCGGCTGCACCGCGATCGGGAGGCGCTCCGCGAACTCCAAGCAGTGGTGAAAGCCACGCCAAACGATCCCGCCGTTCACTTTTCGCTGGCACAGGCATATCGTGCGCTCGGACGGACGGAAGAGGCGCGAACGGAACTGAATTCTTTTGGCAAATTGGATGCGGCCGCGCGTTCTGCAGCCGCGCAGCAAGCGCAGCAGGCTATCAAAAACAAAGAAGGTCAGCACTGAAGGTTGCTAGCCAATCCTGTGCAGGTGCGGCCGGGAGGCTGTCTTTGCCGAAATCAGGGAGAGCGCGAAGATGAAGATGCCGACCGCAAGGCTGTTCGTCAGGCGCGGATCCTGCGACGCATAGCCGTATATCCAGGGGGAGAGAAACACCCAGATCGCAAGCACCGCATTCACCCGGCTGAATGCGCCCGTGTGCGTTGGCGCTAGCAGTCGCAGACACGCGAACACGAACATCGCGGCTCCCACGAACCACGCATTGAAGGCGCTGCCGTGAAGCGAAAAGCCGTAGGCCCACGGCGAAACAAAGAACCACAGCGCGGCGATCGCAACCATCAGGCTTGCTGTCCTCGCTGCAATCACAGCGTCTTCTTGATCTGGTCTTGTCGTTCTGAATGGCTTATGTGTAGCAATCATTCCTCTGACCACCTCCCCTGTGTAGACGCGAATGGTTTCGAGCTGAACACAATTCATGCATCTACCTCAAAACGACTAGGATATTGTTCATGAAACGCTGTACAAATCCAACGAGGGGAAACCTACAGACATGAAGGGCTTCAAGCAGTTCCTTATGCGTGGCAACGTAGTTGACTTGGCTGTCGCGGTTGTAATGGGGGTCGCGTTCGGCGCGGTGGTAACGGCCTTTGTTAAAGACCTGATTACACCGCTTATTGCGGCAATCGTCGGCGCTCCCGACTTCTCGGGAATCAAGCTTATTCTGAACAACAGCACATTCCTGATTGGGGATTTTGTGAATGCGCTGTTTTCGTTCATTCTGATCGCCGCTGCTGTGTATTTCTTTGTTGTGCTTCCAATGAATACTCTTATGGCCCGGATGCGGCGCGGAGAAACGCCGCCCGATCCGACTACGAAGAAATGCTCCGAATGCTTGAGCGAGGTGCCAATCGCCGCGCGCCGGTGCAAATTCTGCACTTCTTCGCTAACTTAGGCGCGGGGTGCACCGCCTCCTTGATTCTTATACCGGCGAAGTGCGTAAAAATTGCACGTTAATAGTTTCGCTTTAGCGAACTATAAATTGAACAAATGACGCTCTCATTTTGCCTAGAAATTAAAAAATCACTGGACATAAACCGCGCATTTGTAAGATCCTTTAATCCGGTACTTTCGGAGAAGAAGATTGCCTTTGCAACTCGCAAAACCTGTTGTCGTACGGATGCGGAAGCAAGCCCATCGTGTCCTGAACCGCGTCCCCCGCTTACAAAGCAGCCAATTCCTTGCCGTTCATGCGCAGGGAACCGTTCTGGTTGACCTCAGGACTACGTCGTCCTTCGCGCGCGGATTCATACCCGGCTCCTACAATCTTGTGGACTTGAAATGTTTGAGCGCACTTCGCACAAACATTCCGCGCATGCAGCGCACGGTTTACCTTATTGCAGAACCGGATATGCCGGGCAATCTGCGCCGGACCTTCGCTAAGCATCAATTTGAGATTGCAGGGCGGTTTCATTCTAGTGTGGTGCGTGAATGGAGAGCAGCGGAACGCGCCTTAGGCGCTTTTGAGGAACTTGATCCGGAGGTTCTTGCCGTTCGTCTGGCCGCCTGGAAAACGGTTGTCGTGGATTTGCGAGAGCCCGCCGCCTTTCATGCTGCGCGAACGCCGGAGGCGCTGAATCTCTGTTTAAACGACGTTGCAGCACGCATTGCGGGTTTGCCATACGAAACATCGCTCACCATCGTGTGCGAAACAGGCGATCGATCGAGCCTTGCCGCCAGCTTGTTGTGGAACCTGAACTACCGCAAGCTGTCGATTCTTCGGGGCGGCTTTCAGCGGTATCTCCAAAGCGGGATGCCGGTCACCCGCCGTTGAAACTCGAAGCACGGGAACGCTTCCAAACGATCCCCCGCGAAACCGGCACGGAAGCGTTATAAGCTGGGTCCCACAGCCAAGCGCAGCACACCGCGCTCGCCGCGCAGCGCCGCATGTCGGTTTCGGAGATGCCGGCTGAGTTGCCGCGCGCTCTTCTCGTCCCGTCAAGCGCACCCGCTCACAAGTATTCCCGCCATGTCAAGCGCCATGGCGGCCTATTTCCAAAACTCTTTGCAAGTCGGTCACCGCTTCTGAACTTTTATTTCTCCATCCGCAGCACTCACTTGCCGCAGCATTTGCCATCCTCCCCTGCGCGCATCCTGTCGAATCGGAGCATGACAAGCCGTGAACTCCGCAATCAGCGCCGTGAAGCCGAGCGCAAGGCCCGAAAACTCGAATACCGCCAGAACCTTCGTGGGGCCGGCAGTCTTGTCGGCGAGCCGGTTGTCCAACCGGCTTCTGAAACTTCGGTCGCCCTTCCCCCGAACCCCGAACTGTTCGATGAATTC
>JAICXK010000086.1 GCA_025980435.1 Bryobacteraceae bacterium | reverse complement strand
TGCCGAACGTTTGTTCCAGGTTCTCCCTGGCAACTGACTTTTCGATGCAGCTCATCGCTCCCAAGGCGAAACCGCGGCGGCATCCCTCGTCCCCGGAGATAACATGGACCGGAATATGCGCCGTCGCTGGATCGTGCTTCAGCCGGTCGAGCAGCGTCCAGCCGCTCATATCGGGCAGCCGCACGTCGAGTGTAATCGCGCCCGGCTGAAACTCCCGAGCAAGTGAAATTGCGGTACTGCCCCGTAGCGCAATCAGCGTCTTGACACAGCGGTCGCGGGCATGATCCATCAGAATGCGCGCAAACGTTAAATCATCCTCCACGATCAGAAGGACGCGGTCACCGAGCCCGATCAGGTTGCGGTCATCATCCACAAGATCTTCTTCCGGAACCGACGCGGAAGACGGCAGTATTAAACCGACTTCCATTGGGGCATGGCTTTCGGCTGCTTTGCGCAGCGTGGGGGTATCCACCGTTTCCAGCTTTGGCGCGGAAGAAATGTAGACTTGCGGTAGATAAAGAGTGAACGTGCTGCCGCGGCCCAGATTGCTCTGCAGCCGGATTTCACCTCCCAATAATCGGGCGAGTTCGCGGCTGATAGAAAGCCCGAGACCGGTTCCGCCGTATTTGCGGCTGGTAGTGCCGTCGGCCTGCTGAAATGCTTCGAAAATAATCCGCTGTTTCTCCTGCGCAATCCCAATTCCGGTATCACTCACGGAGAACGCAATTACGCCTTTAGCCCGGCTGAGCACCGGATGAGTAGCGCTCCAGCCTGAATCTACCTGCTCGATTTTCAGGAGCACGGCGCCGTGCTGTGTGAACTTGAGCGCGTTTGATAGCAAATTTTTGAGCACCTGCTGCAGGCGCTTGGCGTCACTGCGGATCACCTCGGACGCAAGCTGGGGCGCGACATCGATCCCAAACTCAAGACCCTTCCCATCGGCCACGTGCCGGAACGTGCGAATGCAGTAATCCTGCAATTCGGCAAAACGAATGTTTCCGACTTCGACATCCATCTTCCCGGATTCGATCTTCGAAAGGTCGAGAATGTCATTAATGAGCGCAAGCAAGTCCGTGCCGGACGAGTGAATTGTTTCGGCGAACTTCACTTGCTTTGAATTCAGGTTCCCGTCCGTATTGTCAGCAAGAACGCGCGCCAGGATCAGCAGATTGTTCAGCGGGGTGCGCAGCTCATGCGACATGTTCGCAAGGAACTCGCTCTTGTACTTAGAGGTAAGTGCAAGCTGCTCGGCCTTTTCCTCAAGAGCTTGTTTAGCTTGCTCAATCTCGCGGTTCTTTGCTTCTACTTCGGTATTCTGATCGGCCAGCAACTGCGCCTTTTCCTGGATTTGGGCGTTCGTCTTCTGCAACTCTTCGGCGAGCGCCTGGCTTTGCGTCAGTAGCTGTTCCGTTCGCATCGTTGCAGCGATGGTGTTGAAGACGATGCCCATGCTTTCGGTGAGCTGATCGAGAAACGCAAGATGGACATCGGAGAGCTGCTGAAACGAGGCAAGTTCCACAACCGCCTTCACTTCGCGTTCGAACAAAACGGGGAGAACGACCACCGTGACCGGAGTCGCGGATCCGAGGCTGGAACTGATCTTGATGTAGTCGTTCGGTATATCGCGCACCAGAATGCGCTGTTTTTCTCTTGCACACTGGCCGACTAGCCCCTGCCCGAACTTGAAATGAGCAGGAATATTGTCGCGGTCATCATATGCGTAGCCTGCCATGAATTTGAGCTGTGGCTCGCCATCCACGGAATCGGCGATATAGAAAGTCCCACGCTGGGCGCTCACCAGGGGCGCCAATTCGGAGAGCAGAAGCTGGGCCACGGTAAGGAGATCGCGCTGGCCCTGAACCATCCGCGTGAACTTCGCGATGTTCGTTTTAAGCCAATCCTGGTCGGTGTTCTTTCGGGTAGTTTCGGCCAGGTTGCCGATCATTTCGTTGATGTTGTCCTTTAAAGCCGCCACTTCGCCCTCAGCCTGTACGGTGATCGACCGGGTCAGGTCGCCCTTCGTCACGGCCGTCGCTACTTCGGCGATCGCGCGCACCTGAGTTGTAAGGTTCGCAGCCAATTGGTTGACGTTGTCTGTGAGATCGCGCCAAATACCTGCCGCGCCAGGGACGCGAGCCTGCCCACCGAGCTTTCCCTCAATGCCGACTTCACGGGCAACTGTCGTTACCTGATCGGCGAAAGTGGCCAGGGTGTCGATCATCGCGTTCATGGTGTCGGCGAGTTCGGCAATTTCGCCCTTGGTTTCAAGAATGAGCTTCCGCTCCAGATCGCCATTCGCAACAGCGGTTACGACTTTGGCGATGCCGCGCACCTGAGTGGTCAGGTTGGCAGCCATGAGGTTAACGCTATCCGTCAGGTCTTTCCAGGTGCCTCCTACCCCGCGGACCTCAGCCTGGCCGCCTAGCTTCCCCTCTGTTCCGACCTCCCGCGCGACGCGCGTGACTTCGGATGCAAACGAATTGAGCTGATCCACCATCGTGTTGATGGTGTTCTTCAGTTCGAGGATCTCGCCGCGCACGTCTACCGTAATCTTCCGTGACAGATCGCCCATGGCGACCGCCGTCGTAACCTGCGCTATGTTGCGAACCTGGCTTGTCAAATTCGAGGCCATCGAATTGACCGATTCGGTCAGGTCCTTCCAAGTTCCTGCCACGCCATAGACATCGGCCTGTCCGCCGAGTTTCCCTTCGGTCCCCACCTCGCGAGCGACTCGGGTGACCTCGGATGCAAAAGAGCTGAGCTGGTCCACCATCGTGTTGATGGTTTCCTTGAGTGCAAGGATTTCGCCGCGAGCCCCGACGGTGATCTTGCGCGATAGATCGCCTTTTGCAACGGCGGTGGTAACTTGAGCGATGTTGCGTACCTGATTCGTCAGATTCGAGGCCATGGAATTGACTGACTCCGTCAAGTCCTTCCATGTTCCGGCGACCCCGCGCACGTCGGCCTGGCCGCCGAGTTTGCCTTCGGTCCCCACTTCGCGCGCCACGCGAGTGACCTCAGATGCGAAGGAACTGAGCTGATCCACCATGGTGTTGATGGTGTCCTTCAGTTCCAGGATTTCGCCGCGCACGTCTACCGTAATTTTGCGTGACAGATCGCCTCTGGCGACCGCCGTGGTTACCTCAGCGATATTGCGCACCTGAGCCGTCAGATTTCCGGCCATGGAATTCACCGATTCCGTAAGGTCGCGCCAGGTACCCGCAGCGCCTTTCACATCGGCTTGGCCGCCCAGTTTCCCTTCTGTGCCCACTTCGCGCGCCACGCGAGTGACTTCGGATGCAAAGGAGCCAAGCTGATCCACCATCGTGTTGATGGTGTTTTTCAATTCCAGGATCTCGCCGCGCACATCCACGGTGATTTTGCGCGAAAGGTTGCCGTTCGCGACAGCCGTGGTAACTTCAGCAATATTGCGGACCTGGGCCGTCAGATTGCCAGCCATTGAGTTTACGGAATCAGTGAGGTCTTTCCAGACGCCTCCAACCCCCTTTACGTGCGCTTGCCCGCCGAGTTCGCCCTCCGTACCTACCTCGCGCGCCACGCGGGTGACTTCCGAAGCAAAGGCGTTGAGCTGATCGACCATCGTGTTGATGGTATTTTTAAGTTCCAGAATCTCGCCGCGCACATCGACCGTGATCTTGCGCGACAAATCACCGTTGGCAACGGCTGTCGTCACCTCCGCGATGTTGCGCACTTGAGCGGTCAGATTGCCGCCCATCGAATTCACCGAATCTGTCAAGTCTTTCCAGACTCCGCCGACGCCCTTCACGACTGCCTGGCCGCCCAGGTTGCCTTCGGTCCCGACTTCACGTGCAACACGCGTGACTTCCGACGCGAAAGAACTGAGCTGATCCACCATGGTGTTGATGGTGTTCTTCAGTTCGAGGATTTCGCCGCGCACGTCTACTGTAATCTTGCGCGAAAGGTCGCCGTTGGCAACTGCCGTGGTCACTTCGGCAATGTTGCGCACCTGAGCGGTCAGATTGCCGCCCATCGAATTCACCGAATCCGTCAGATCCTTCCAGACCCCTCCGACGCCTTTCACCACCGCCTGGCCGCCGAGGTTACCTTCGGTTCCCACTTCGCGGGCCACGCGCGTCACTTCGGATGCAAAAGAGCTGAGCTGGTCCACCATGGTGTTGATGGTGTCTTTCAGCTCCAGAATCTCGCCCTGAACATTCACGGCGATCTTGCGCGACAGATCGCCGCGCGCCACTGCGGTCGTGACTTCCGCAATGTTCCGGACTTGACCCGTGAGATTGCCGGCCATCAGATTGACTGAATCCGTCAGGTCCTTCCATGTCCCGGCTACACCTCGAACTTCGGCTTGACCACCCAGTTTGCCTTCCGTTCCGACTTCACGTGCAACACGCGTGACTTCCGAGGCGAATGAGCTGAGCTGATCCACCATGGTGTTGATCGTATTCTTGAGCTCGAGAATCTCGCCCTGCACGTTGACTGTGATTTTGCGCGACAGATTTCCGGTTGCTACGGCCGTTGTAACTTCAGCGATGTTTCTAACCTGCGCAGTAAGATTGGAGGCCATGGAATTGACTGAATCGGTCAGGTCTTTCCAGGTGCCGGCCACCCCCGTAACAAGCGCCTGGCCGCCCAGCTTCCCGTCCGTTCCCACCTCGCGAGCAACGCGTGTCACCTCGGAGGCGAACGAGCTGAGCTGGTCCACCATGGTGTTGATTGTGTCTTTCAGTTCGAGAATCTCGCCCTGCACGTTGACCGTGATCTTGCGGGAGAGATCCCCCTTCGCGACCGCAGTCGTGACCTCCGCAATGTTGCGCACCTGATTTGTCAGGTTGGATGCCATGGAATTGACGGAATCGGTCAGATCCTTCCAGGTACCAGCCACTCCGGTAACAACCGCCTGGCCGCCCAGCTTCCCTTCGGTTCCAACTTCGCGCGCCACGCGAGTCACTTCGGAGGAGAACGAGTTGAGCTGATCCACCATGGTGTTCACCACGCGGGCTGTTCGAACGAACTCTCCCTTCAGCGGGCGGCCCTCCACCTCGAGCGACATCTTTTGGGAAAGGTCACCCTGCGCAACGGCGCCGATGATGCGGGCAATTTCGGTCGAGGGCTGCACCAGGTCCGAGATAAGGCTGTTAACCGAATCGACGCAAGATGCCCAGCTGCCGGCCCCAGCCGCGAGTGTCGCCCGCTGCCCGATTCTCCCTTCTTTACCGACGGCAGTGCTAACCCGCCCCAACTCAGCACACATGTTCTCGTTCAGCTCAAAAATGTCATTCAACGCATCGACGATCTTTCCCGCTAAACCGACTTGGTTTACGGGCAGGCGGACGGAGAAATCGCCCTTTCTAAACGCCACGAGGGCCGTCAGCACCTGATTTGCGTCTACGGTGTCGGTGATCGGAACCGCTCTTTTCATATGTTTCCTGAATGGACCTGGATCCTACAGTGAGGTTTACCACAGTTTGCGGGCATGAAACCCCCTCCGCCGGAACCTGGTGTTTTGTCCTAGGCGTCTGCCGCCTGGCGGCGGACTGTCCCGTGACAATGGAAGTTAGACTGCTAACTCTGGCAAATGATTACAAACGTGCGCAGGGTTCGCGCGCAGACGGGTACCAGGCGTTTATCGGTCACGGAGCGTAGCAGAGCAGCTTTGCTAGAGATCAGCGCGGCGCCGCCGTACAAAGTGCACAATTAAAAAGATTACTGCCAAGAATATAAGGATGTGGATGAATCCCGCCGTAATGTGCAAAGCAAGCCAGAAGATCAGCCACAAGATCAAAAAGATAAAGAACAGAAATATGAAGCCTAGATCGCGCAGCACAGGGATCTCCTTTCGGCTAGCGTTATTGCCGCAACTCTAGTTGAGAGATGCCGATTGGGCTTCGATGTGTTTCGGATCGGGAACTTGGTACTGGAAGTAATGGGATCCCGTTGTTTATTTTGGCGCGGCGATACCTAAGTTATGGACGGCAACCCCGGTAAAGAGCGCCGCTTGCGCGAAGTTCCCTAGCGAGAAGGCCATTCGTGCATTCTTATGCTTGCGAAGAAGGATTTGTGGAATAATGACACCCGCGGCAATCCCCACCTTGATGCTGACGCCTTTGGCTCCGAACCTGCCATCGTGTGACGCGAGCAGGCTATTGCCTTCCAGTTTGCCCCAGGAGGTTCCGGCGTCCATGCCCGAAGCGGCGGCCATGGCGAGAATGCTCGCAATCCAGAGGTGGTTGGACCTTCTCTCGCGTCCTTCGTCCACCTGGGCTATGTCGTTGCGGAGGATGCCCCCGGGCAGGGCGGGTAAGATACTCGCAACCTGTCCCGGAGTAGCCGCGTCCTGCGCCGCCATTGCCCTCGCCGGTCCCAAGATCAACAGCGCGGCAAAACCGCCCGTCAACAGCCCGGCCATTTTCAGACGAATCATTTTCGTTCTCCCCGCAGAATGCGCTCACTTTCCCCATCGGCGGAGATGTAGGAGAACCTTAGGGCGCAGAACGGCAAAGGGGACTTTTAACGGGGGTTCTCGACCAGCATGAGATTCATGCTCAAGAACTCTTTGCGCGAATACAAGGCCCAGCGCTCATCGGGAGACAAGATGGCGGACTGCGAGTCGCCGAGAGCCGATACGACTCGGATGGACTTGCTTGCGAAATCAAAGAACCGAAGATCTGTCCTGAGGGGGTTGCCCCCGGAAAAGTAAATGCCGCGTTCGGTAACGGTAAATAAGCGTCCCAGTACAGAGTCCAATAGTTTAGATGGTGCGCCGCCTCCTATCTGCATCCTCCACATTTCACTTTCACCTTCTTTGGTCTTGTAGTACAGATATTGACCGTCCGGTGACTCAACTGCCGCGATGCCGCCCGTGGTTGTTACTCGTGTTTCGGAGCTGCCGTCCGGCCTGATCTTCCAGATTTCGTCACGCCCAGTGCGATTCGAACTGAAGTAGATCCAGTCGCCGGCGTGCGACCAGTTCGGAATAGCATCAGTCGCCGGGTTGGTGGTCAAACGGATGGGATGCCCGCCGTCGATGCGGATCACATAGATATCCCAACTGCCCCCTACATTGCTGTCAAACGCCACGCTCATACCGTCGGGCGACCAGCGCGGGCTTCCGGACCATCCTTTACCAAAATTAGTCAACTGAAACGCATTCGAGCCATCCGCTTCGCAGACCCATATTTCGTGCACGCCAGAACGGTCTGACTCAAAGACAATCCGGCGACTGTCGGGCGAGTAATGCGCCCAAGTATCGCGCTTTGTCGTTGTTGTCACGCGAACCGGTCCGGTATCTACACCCGCGTGCACGGAAATTTTCCAAAGGTTTCTCGATTCGTTTCTCTGCCCGTAGACCAACTGCCGGCCGCGCGGCGAAATAGCGACACCGTAGGCGTTTTCGCCTGCCCCAAAAAAACGGACCGGCTTCCCGGCTCCGGTTGCCGGCACCCGCCATAGGCCGCGCCGGCCTCCCCGATCGGAGACGAAGAACAGTTCGCGCCCGTCCAGTGTCCATGCCGGCGGGTCGACCAGAGTATCGTCGAAGGTGAGTTGTGTGGGTGGGCCGGCGGGTAGAGCCAGCTCGGATAAAGGGATCAGGTAAATGTCTGCATTTTCCGAGCCATTGGAACGAATGAATGCCAGTGCGCGGCCATCCGGGGATACGGCCGGACCTAAATCTCCTTGGCCTGCTCGATGCGGAGCGGTAATCGCGTACTGCTCACCCGTTTCGACCGAAACTCGGATGATCACTGCTTGCAATTCAGACGCCCGGCTTCCGGACGTAAACAGGTATTTGCCATCCGGAGACCATGCCAGCAGCGATCCAGAAGGAGGATGACCACAGATGGTCAAGATTGGAAGCCAAGCACACGAGCCGGCACCTAGCGAGGGTTTCTTGAAGCGCGTCAGTTCTACAGTTCGCCCACCGGAAGCGGGCATCAGGACTATCGCTTCCTGAGCCCCTGCATCGCGCAGCGCGGCGATGCGCCGCCCGTCCGGCGACCATGCCGGGCTGAACATAGCACTACCGGCGTTCGTGATTCGTACTGGATCGCCCGAACCGATCAGTTTTACGTAGATACCGAACGTGTTTTCCTTCGGTCCGTTCCAGGCGTATGCAACGCGGCTTCCGTCGGGTGAAAAGGTGGGCTGGATCTGCATCCCCGGATCAGTGGTCAAAGAGGTCACGCGGAGGTCAGGATACTTGGTTGGGTGGCTCCTGTGCGCGAACCATGAGACGAGCGTCACTCCCAATCCGACGGCCATAAATCCCGCCGCAAGTTTGTGCGTCCAGCGACGCCGGGAGACTGTGACCGGGAGACTCGCTTCGGGTCGGGACGCCGGTTCTGGCTGACCGGAGAGGCTCCCGATGAAACGATAACCCCGGCGCGCAAGCGTCTCGATAAACCGCTGGTTTTCGGCAGTATCGCCTAAAGCGTCTCTGAGCTTGCGTATGGCGCCGTTGATTGCATTGTCGAAATCGACATAAGTGTTATCGGGCCACAGCCGCTTTCGAATCTCTTCCCGCGTAATTACTTCACCGGGGCGTTCGAGCAGGATAGCTAGGATCTGAAGCGGCTGGTGCTGCAGCTTGAGCTTGATTCCACGCTTGCGGAGTTCTCCTGAGCGAGTGTCTAGCTCGAAAGCTCCGAACTGGAAGGCCGGCGGTTGCGGGTTTACTGCTGCCATCCTGCTGCAATCTGATTCTGGAATCATACGCCTCGCGAGCAGTTCCGGCAAGTCACTCTCCTGTCCTGACTAAGCGGCTTACCGTTAACGCGTTCGCGAGCCCTTTCACGACTGGACAGATCGGCATTCGTCTCCCTCGCGTTCAGGAGCTTGGGTAGACAGGGCTCAAGCAGCGTCAAATAGCCGGCGGATATGGCGATTCTGTGCGACCCCGGCAGTGGAAATGTTTTCCGCGACCTCGGCCGCGAGAACCCCCATGTCGAGCAGTTGAAGGCACTACTCGCTGCTGAAATAATCAAGATGCTCGACCGGGAGAAGCTGACCAACTACTGAGTCCCGTGTTCTTCCCGGCGTTCCAGTACCGGCGCCTGACGTGACCACGATCAAGCTGTTCGTGCTCATAGTATCAACTGCGATCATTGATCTACACATACTTAATTAAGAGCACGTCATTGCCCTGTTCGTTATAAATCAGCTCGTCCACGCTATTGCGCGCCAGTAGAATACCAAAGCCGCCCGGCCGCAAATTTTGCGCCTCCCGATGGTGGACATGGCGAAGCGGATCATGCAGCGGATTCGCGATGGCAGAGTGAGCGATCTCGTCGAAGGAAAATCCCTCGCCAGGATCCTTGACCCGGCACGCAACGGCTCTCTTCGTGCGGAGGTAAGACATCTCAACGTACTGCTCGGGATCGAATTTACCGCCATATTCAATTGCATTTAGCAGCAACTCACGGAGCGCCGCGGCTACTATGTCCTTCTCGCTATCAGGCAGATCGATCATCACGTGAATAAATTGAACCAGCCGGTCCGCTGTTTCCACATCGCATCTGGCGGCGAGGCGTAACCACTCGGGCGTGCCCGACAATACCTCGATGCCATCATCCCAGGACGGTCCCTCGGTCGCGTTCCTCACCATTTCAACCAACGCCGGGAAGGAGATTGGTTCCGTGAAATAGCTGAAGGCCCCTTCGCGTATAGCATCGATTACGTCGGCCGGCGTGGTGTCGTCCGTTAATATAATCATCCGCGTATGTGAATGTAGCCGTCTTATTTCACGGAGCAGCGCGACATCCTCCCGGCCCGAGCTCATTTCGCTAGTCAGGACAAAATCAAATCTGAACGCCTGGGCCAACTTAAGCGCGGCCGCGTTGTCGGTCGCTTCGTGAATAGTCCAGTGTGGAGGTTGGAGTATGTACGAAAGTTCCACGCTGATCTGATGGCCTGGGTCAATGAGAAGTGCGGTCTTTTTTTCCATGTTCGAGACCTACTCAATCAAATATCCAGTGCGTGCCCTGACCTTCAGCGGCTCCGAAGTGTCTTTGACGACTACCCGAAGATCATGCCATGGAGTCGTCTTTGCTTCCGCGGGAGCTTGGAAGGCGAGCAGATACCCATTCTGGAGATAGCGGCCAACAGCTTGGAACACTACCTCAATTTCTTTTGAATGCTTCGCTTTGTACATAGATCCTCCGGTGGCGTCCGCGAGATCACGGAGCAGGTTCGCGGCGGCATTATCATGCAGCGCTTCTCCTTCGGCTACGGCAAATATGGGCACGCCGGCTTTTCTGGCGCTTGCGACCGCCGCTTCACGGTTCAACACGCTAGCATTATCGCCGCCGTCGGTCAAGACGACAATTGCCTTCTTGCCGGGCCGTTTCTCCAGATCGAGCGCGAGCTGAGCAATGGAGTCGAACAACGCGGTCCGGCCATCCGCGCGTAACTGTGTGAGGGCCGTTGCCGGCGCATCCCGGTCTGTGGTCATCTCCTGCAGTTGCTCCAGGTGATCGGTGAAGGCGTACACGGCCACCGAATCGCCGGGGCGTAAATCTGTGATAAAGTCACGAGCTGCGTTTATCACTGCCGGCATGGCAAATCTCATGCTGCCAGTCGTATCCAACAGAAGAGCACAGGACAGCACGCCGTACGTTGGTTCGAAGACTCGGATAGCGCGCGCTTTTCCGTTATCGAGGATCGCAAACTGATCCTTAGTCAGGCCTGCTACGGCCTGTCCGTGATCGTCAAATACTGTCGCATACACCTCAACAAGGTTCACTTCCCCTTCGAAGGTTATGTCCTGACTAAATTCCGGAGTGGCGGCAAATAGCATAAACAGGATCAGAGAAGACCGCAGCAAAGAGCTCATTATTGGTCTCGCAATAAACCGAGGATTTGGGGCTCCATGCTCCGAAATCCATCGAGCACTGCGCTCCAGTCCCACATATCTCGCATAACTATCTTTTTCGCGACCGCATCCGCGCTGAGAGCAGCCGCGGCCGGCAGCATGGCGGGCCGGCAAGCCGCGGAATCCGCCAACCATGCCAAATGAAACTTCAATTCCGCTACGCGCTCCGCGATGGGCTGTGGCACTGAATACCGTTCATATTCTTCATAAGGCTGATAATGCTGCAGGCGCGGCAGCGCAGACCCGCTCAGATCTGGAGCCACCTGCCCCAGCAGATCCAATACCGCCGGTTGTGTAGCTACCTCCTTCATTGCGATGAGCGCCGGTGTTCTCCAGAGTGGCGTGGGAGCTTGCTCAGCAAGCGACTTGCCCAGGAAATAAAGGTCGCTGATGCTGACCGATTCCCATACCGCGGCCCAATCGTGGCTAACGACCCCGGCTAGGAGGGCCTTACGACGCGCGAGAGACAATAGTCCCATGGATTGTTCCTGTAACTGCTGACGCATCGCGCCAGAGGTAGCGGATTCAACAATCCATTCGCGCGCAAGCCGCACATTTGCGCCAAACGTCTGTAAGGCGGATTCGGTGAGAGGGCGCCAGTCTGTTGCCCGTACGCTCGCGAAGACTGCACCAGCAACCACCTCTCCCCATGGCGCGCCCAAATGGTTACCTTCCGCCCGCGCCTGTCCCGCGGCTAAACTGAACTCCGCGAAGCCGCCATTAAAGTAGCTGCCTTCACCCATACTGGAAGCCCTGAAATCGGCGGGAGCGAACGGCGGTCGCTCATGTGGAAGAAACTCCGAACTGGCGAACATATGTTTGCGCAGAAGTAGCGGATCGGCCGATACCACGAGATCGGATGGATCGAGATATCGAGCATAGATCTGCCCCGCCATCGCCAATTCGACCCAGGGCTCAAGTTCTGCAAGGAACTTGACTGAAAGTTTCTCGATGTCAGCCCGATTGCCCTTTCGATGTGCAATTCTGTCGTGCAGCTTGGAAAGAGTTTCCTCCAACTCCCTCGTTTGGTATCGTTCCAGACCTGTTCGGTGCTGTGGCTCCAGTCTCCAGGTATTGGGCGGAATGATTGTTACGAAGGTAGAGATTTGCTTGCGAATACGGTCGAATGCCGCAGGATCGTTTGACAACTGGCCGAGTGAGTCGCGTATGGTAAAGAGCGCATCCAGCGAAGGTGCTTTCTGTAATGAAAGGACCTGCCGGTAAGCTCTATCGCGCCCGGCCGGTCGTCCCTTCTCAGAGACGTGGCCGATCAGCAGTGTTTGAATTGCGGCATCGCGCCCGCTGAAATCGCCCCGATGAACGAGTTGCGCCAGATCGTCGATTGCGGCGAGCGAAGCCCTTGTCCACGCGGCTGCGTCCATGGCTTGGGAGTAGCGCCTTATCCCGCTCCGATACTGTTGCCGAACACTTTCGCTGGTTTGAAAGCCACTTTGTTCAACCAGACAAAGCATTGCCAAATAACTATGGAGCTCGCCGAGACGGACGTTTGCTGTCGCGAAATCCAGTCCATTCACTTTCGCAGCCAGCGTAAAGACATTCTCGAAGTCGGAAGCGTCGAGATCGCCCAATGCGGAGAAGTAGGGGAAAAGAGCGCCGAATCTGGGGTAGCTCTGAGCGAGTAACAGTGCCGCCTCCGGACTAAGGGACTCGCTACGCCTGCGATTGATCCGGCTTACCGCGATGAAATTTGCGAGTTCCGGTTCCGTTAGAAAGCCGGTCTTGTTTTCCGTAGTGGCCAGACGGATCAAGATGGCATCATCGCTCGCCGGCGCGGTAGTACGTTTGAGCTCTTGAGCTACTTTTGCTGCTGATTTGCTGCCGCCTTTCGCGATCATCCACACTTCAGGGGAACCAGGGAAGGCGACGCGGCCGGAATCGTTTAGCGGAACCTCGCGGAAAAAATCAAGCAAGGCGCTCAAAAGCAGGCGCTGCGTGCCGCGCCGCATTTCCGGAGAGCTCCGAAATAACTGGTAGAAGCGTTTCGCGCGATCGGGGGAACGCATAAAAAATCGCTGGTGGGCAAGATCGAGGTGAGCGAGAGCATCAAAGAACGCAATCAAGCGCCCATCGTCGCGAGTCAGGAGGGATTTAAAGAATGCGGCCGGATTCGAAGGGCTCTCGCCCGCCAATTGCTGCCAAGCCGACTCGGCCGCCGAACCGCCGGGAACTTCGGCTCGATTGTTGTTCAATGCCAGTGAGGATGAGAAGCGGGATAGTGGCCTACTATACGTTTGTGCTAGAGCCTGCCACGAGACAGCCTTCAGCAGGACTTCAGCGACATCGCGATCCATGGAGTTCAGTGCCAGATAGAGGCGGGGCAGACGTGGGTCACTAACGAAGAGTTCCGCCAATCCGCCCTCATAATCCTGATCCCGGCCGAACGCAACCTGCCAAAGATGTTCGGCCGGATAAACGGGCACGGAGTCCAGCGGGATTTCGAGATGATAAGACTTGTTTGCCGAAAGAGCCTTCTGAATTCCGCCTTCGTCGATAGCTAACGCCGCCTGGGCATATTGGAGCTTCGCTTTCGATTTGCCTTCAGCTAATTCGATGGCCAAGCGTCCATCGTTTCGGGTAAGTTTCAGCCCTAAAATGCCAAGTGCGGTCTCGGTGCGCTGCCTGCCATCTTCGTCATTCAGTGTCAAAAGAATCTCAACCCGTCCCGCTTTGCGGCTGCCGAGCGCGGCGAGCGCCGTTAATTGACGGAAATATTCATGTATGGTGTGAGCCAGGCTTCGAAACTCGGTTCCATCGGAATTGGCGGAGACGGAGGTCAATACGCGGCTGTAATCGAGAAAGAACCGCTCCTTGCCCGGCTTGCCTTTACCGCATACGAGAGAGTGGAACGCGGCGACACCGCCCAGAACGGTGACGTAATCCGCGCCTCTGAGACTATTTGATTGAAGCAGGTCAAGCCCACTCGGATCGCCCAAATCTGCTGATTTTCGGGCAAATCGACGCGCCGCATCGAAGTGCTCATCTCGCAAGGAAACCTGCAAACCACGGCGGCAGATCTCCAAGATTTGTTCTTTCGGAGCATTCTCGCGCACCAGTGTATTCGTGAGAACGAAATAGGCCTCGGGTGCTGCCGAGCCATACCAGTCTTCCAGGCTCGCCCAGCGGCTGAGCATCGCACGCTTATTCGAGGCTGGCGCGTTCTGATAGAGAAATCGGCGCGCCGAATAGATATCGCCTCGCGCTTCGAGCGCGCCTTCCTCAGCCGATCCAGACAGTCCAACAAACCCGATCGCCTGGCGCTGAAACAAACCTGAAATCGGCGTCTGCCCCATCATGGCAGGCAGAATTGCGAATGCCGACAAACAAGCGGTGCGATGGATCAGGGTTCGCAAACGGCGGCGCGGCAGAAGCATGCATCAGGACAGATGAGTAGAGCGGCGAATCACGTTAGAAAAATTTCGTGGTCGGGTAACTGCTGGGCTCCAGCGGTCACAACGTCAATTTGGCCATCACAACGAAATACATCGAGCTGATGGACGGGACCATTCAGATCGAGAGCGCGCCGGGCAAAGGGTCGGTATTTCGAGTGCAGATTCCTGTTCTGAGGGTTGACAGATCCGAGGTGCCGGCTTCCAGGATCCAGCGGGGGCGGATCACTCAACTCTCGCTTCCCCAACCCGAGCCTCGCGTTCTGATCGTCGAGGACCAGGAGGAGAACTGGCTATTGCTTCAGCGGCTGCTCGATCGCGCCGGCTTCCAGGTAGATGTGGTCAGGGATGGGGCCACAGGCGTCGAAAAGTTTCTAACCTGGGCGCCGCACTTTATCTGGATGGATTGGCGGTTACCAGACATGGATGGTCTGGAAGTGACACGGCGCATCCGCGAGCTTGACGGCGGCCGGGAAGTGAAGATCGTCATTCTTTCCGCCTTCGCTTTTACCGAGTACCGCGAAGAAGCGCTGGCGGCCGGCGTGATTTCTCTCGACATCGCGCGGATAGACGGCGTCATTGGACACATTTCAGAGCGCGATACTGCGTTGGGCCGCACACTTTGCCAATATGCCGAGAAATACGCGTACTCCGCAATTCTCCAGGCGCTTCGATCTTCGGAGCCTGTGCGGACGTAAAGACTGCACCAGCTCTCACGCGGTTGATGCCACTGCCGGTAGGATCCTCTCAATTTGTCACCGGAAAAGATGAGCGCAGCTCTATGTTTCTTACGAAAAGATTTTGAGACTTGCGACTCTGCGCGCAATCGATGATACGCGAAGGAGGAACTATTCAATGCCAATAAGGTGCAACGGAATCTTGAGCGCCGGCTTATTCTTGCTCGTCTCCGTGACGACAACAAACGTAGCGAGCGCTCAGATTGTAAATCAGGTAGACGCTACGATCTCACACAGCTTCATCGTTTCAACCAAGACGCTTCCACCAGGAAAGTACACCTTTCAAATTCAGCAGGACTCAGATAACTCAGTTATGACTGTCGCTAGCGCCGACGGTAAGAATTCAGATGAGTTCCTGGTCAGGGAATCACAGGCGCAAAGCACGCCGGCTCACACCGAATTGGTTTTCAGACGCTACGGAAATGTAGAGTTTCTGAGCAAGATTTTCGTGGCAGGAAACAAGCTTGGCGTAGCGGTCTCGGAGCCATCGAAGCAAGAAAAGGAATTACTGGCACAGGGCAAGCAGCCTACAGAGCATGCGGAAGGTGGAGGAGACTGACGCTCGTCTTGAGCAAGCCCGAAAAATAAAGCAGGAGGCGTTCCCGTGCATTTGGGAAAGTATTCGATCAAAATATATTGGAACCCGCCTGAATTCCCTACATCTAGCGGCTTCGAAAGCAGTCCTTCGAGCAAGAGCGAGTTGTCTATGCTAAAACTTCTGTCACGATCCTGGTGGGCGTTAGTCCTGCGAGGTGTTCTCAGCGTTCTCTTCGGTGTTGCCGCCTATAGCTGGCCAGGCATCACCATAGTGAGCCTTGTATTCTTGTTTGGCCTGTATGCGCTGGTCGACGGGTTTGTTCTTATCCTGCACGCAATCAGCGGCTGGGAAGAACATCCCTGGTTGCTCGTTATTCAGGGTCTGACCGGCATTGGAATCGGCGTGCTGACGTATGAGGCGCCCGGAGTAACCGCGCTGGGGCTGGTGCTCTATATCGCCGCTCGAAGCCTGATAGATGGTGCGCTCGACATCGTCGCGGCCGCCAGGTTGCGAAGAGAGATCAAGGGAGAATTGTGGCTGGTTGCGGCCGGCCTGGTATCGATTCTGTTCGCGATCGTGTTAATCGCCGCGCCAATAGCGGGCATGCTAGCGGCAGTTTGGATCATATCGATCTACGCTGTAATTTTCGGTGTAGTGATGATTGTACTTGGCTTCAAGCTGCGCGGGTTTGGCCGCGTAATGGCAGCGGCATAACGGCCTAATGCAAAGGGGCGTAGTATCCGCGTCTCCAGGCGACGTGCAGCCGCGGACCGCCGGCAGGTGTGAGGAGTTTGACCACCACTTTGTGATATTTGCCGTCGTCCTGTGCTCTTGCGGGTAAATAGCCCAGGACATAGTGACTGTGGATTTCTTCACTAAGCTTGGCGGCCATTGCAGGCAACTCGTCCAGTTTGTGAACCTGGTAAGCTCGGCCACCGCTCTCGTCGGAAATTCTCTCGAGGGCTGCCGACCGACCGTAGATTGAAATTGAGAAGATGCGCACGTCGGCCTCTCGCACCATGTTCCTAATTTCGCGTTCCGTATAGCGGCTGTTGTTGTCGCCGCCGTCCGAGAGAACAAATAGAGCTTTTGTTCCGAGCGTTGCTCGTTTCATTTGATTCAACGCAAGATACAGCGCGTCGAATAAGGAGGTCCAGCCCCCGGACTGTATCGACGAAAGATCGTCTTCAATCAAGGCCACGTTGGTGGTAAACGGGCACACCGTCTGGGGCCGGTCACTGAATTTCCATAGCGAGAACTCGTCGCCTGGCGTACTCATGCGCAGAAATTCACTCAGAGCCTGGCGGGACTGATCAATCTTTTTCCGCATGCTGTTACTGGCATCGAAGACCATCCCCACTGAGACAGGGGATTCCTCCATGAAGAACTGGGAGATTTTCTGTTCCACGCCATCATCGAAGACGCGGAAATTCTGCTTGCTCAAATCGAGGACCGGGCGCTCCAGGAGATCGGTGACCGTCACGGGAATCAGCACCAGCTTGACATCCGTACGGAGCCTGCCGGACCCATTCCGAACGGGATCGGACCGCTGCTGCATCCGCCTGGGGACAGACACATCCTCTTGAGCGTTCGCGGCAGTTGAAGCCGTGTTTAATATGAAGGCTATCGAACACAACAGGAGAATGCGCCGCGAGAGGCAGGAGGAAGTACGACAGCACATACTCTCTGAAACGATGAACCGCCTAAGCCGAATATCCTACCATCAGCAAATCTACGAGATCTGCTAGATGGGGATTATTTGGGTTCTCGTACGTTCGCGGTGCATCAGGCGTAGGCGATATGGCTGAGGCAGGCGGATTGAACATCGAATCGTGCGCTGGATGGAGGTGGACCCTTTTAACAATCCATTAGCGCCGGCCGGACCGATTTTTATGCCGGAATACCGGAATGCGAAAACAGCGGAAGCCAAAAAGCTGAGCAGCACAGCCTCGGAAGTTTTCGGAAGAGGCACAGAAGCGAGAAACACGGCAGATCGCTACGTTCGAATCACAGTTTTTCTGGCA
>JAICXK010000061.1 GCA_025980435.1 Bryobacteraceae bacterium | reverse complement strand
TCGGCACGCCTGAAAACATGACGGCGGTGAAAGCCGCCTGGGACGAATCGCTCGCACAGCATCCCAATTCGGCCCGTGCACATTGGGGGGCGGGAGTCTGCACCGAACAAAGAGATCCCGAGCATGCGCTGTCGTTGTTTCGCCAAGCGCGCAACCTGGCAAGCGGAGCCGAGGCCGACAATTACCTGCATGCGATCGCGACGATTTACGCGGTCGCAGTAATGACAGACCTTCATCTGGGCGACCCGAAGTACCGCGTGAATGGCATAACCATGAATCTGAACACAGCGACGAATTTGCGGAGCAAACTGGAGGCGTCGAACGATCCGGCATTACTCAGTTCCGTAGGAACCATGCTGGTTTCGTTTTCTGGATTCCCGGGCCAAGATGCACAGAGCAAACTGGGACTCGACTATCTTCAACGCGCCATCGACCTGGATTCGGGCAACGTGAAATGGAAGGATGCTCTGGAGGCAGCTAAAGCGGAACCGGCGCGACGCCGCGCATTTCAGGCGCTGAGGAACGAGCCCCACACGCCTGCTGCAATCGTACGCATCGGGACGGGCATCGCGAACGCGAATCTCGTCAAGAAAGTCGATCCGCAATATCCTCCGCTTGCTTTACCGGCTCGCATCCAAGGCACGGTGGAGTTCAATGTAGTGATCGGCGCAGATGGACACGTGCAGCGCATGGAGTTAGTGCGCGGGCATCCTCTGCTGGTGAATGCAGCAAAAGCGGCCGTCGAGCAATGGGTCTACCGGCCCACCCTGTTGAAGGGCAAACAGGTCGCAGTGAGCACAGAGGTGATGGTGCCGTTCCGGCTGCCGGAATGAGCTGCCAACGATTTCATGGCAGACCACAAATCCCGATGGTCTGCCCCACTTTCCTCATTCTTCGCGCAGGGCATGCATTGGGTCGATTAGGGACGCGCGTCGAGCCGGGGCATAGGTGGCGAGCACAGTAATCAGAAGAAGGGGCAACGCAATACCGGCAAAAATCAGCGGGCTGGTCTTGCCGAAAGACGCGATCCAGATGGCGGATGTGACCGCGCGGCAGGCGAAGAAGCTGATGACCAGACCGGCGGCGACGCCGGTTGAGCCCAATATGAGCCCTTGCTTTAGAACCATGCGAACTACTTTTTGGCGATCCGCGCCAATCGCCATGCGGATGCCGATCTCGCGCGTCCGGCGGCTGACGGAATAAGAAACCAACCCGTATAGCCCGATGATGGCGAGAATGAGCCCCATGAATCCGAGGCCCGCGACGCTCTCGGCGATCATGTCGGGAGTCTTGACCGCGCGCTGGGTGTAGAAATTCTTCATCGTGCGCTCATCGAAGGCGGGCATGTTGGGATCGAGGCCGCGCACGACCTTCCGCAACACCGGAGCAAGGATGGAGGCGTCGGGGGCGGCCGTTCCGGCGATGATGGTGAGCGCCGACTTGGGTCTTTGGGTGTATGGCAGGTAAATATAATCGAGCGGCGGCTCAGCGATCCAAAAATATTTCGTGGTTTGCGCGATGCCGACGATCTGAACGAGAGGCCCGGAGATATTGTTCAAATGGAACCGCTTGCCGAGTGCGTCTCCCTTGGGCCAGTAATGATCGGCAAAGTGCTGATTGACGACCGCGACCAGAGGGGTTTTAGCCTGATCGGATTCGAGGAAGCCGCGCCCTTGCAGGATGCGAATCCCCAGCGTGTCGAAGTAGCCGTCGCTGACCAGCGTGTCAAAGATGGTGAGCGATTGTTCGCCGCGGGGCAACTGGTAACCCTCCGGAACCACGCCGACGGCATCGCCGCCAAACAACGGAACGCTCGAGGCAAGCGCAGCCGATGTGACGCCGGGCGCCGCGCGAGTGCGGTCCAACAAGTCCTTGTAAAATTGCCGGCTCTGATCGGGCGAATAGTGGATGAGCTGCGTGTCGACGCTCGTCAGGAACAGATGGTCGGTGCGAAAGCCAGGTCCATGCTGCAACTCGGCGCGGAATCCCTGGAGCAGAAGGGCCGAAACGATGAGCAGCACAAGCGACAGAGCCACCTGGCCGATGACGATCAGGTGGCGGCCCCAGAAACGGCGGCGGCCCGCAGCATCGGCATCAGCGGCTTTCAAGGCTGGAACCAGGTCGGGACGCGTCGTGCGGAGCGCAGGCGCGAGGCCGAACAGCAGGGTGCTGGCGACTGAAACGGCAAGCGTGAAGAGCAGGACACGGTGGTCCAATCCTACGGTGAAGACAATGGGGAGATCGGAAGGAATCGGAATGCCGCTGAAGAATTTCGCGCCTGCATAGGCGATGGCAATTCCCGCGCCGCCGCCAAGAATGGCGAGCAGGAGGTTTTCGAGGAGGAGCTGGCGTACCAGGGCGCCTCGATCGGCGCCGATGGCCAGGCGTACCGCGATTTCGCGGGAACGGGCGCGGGCACGGCTGAGCAAGAGACCGGCGACGTTGGCGCAGGCGACCAGCAAGACACAGAGTGAGAGCAGAAGCAGCATTGCTATCAGGGCCGTATTGGGCGGATTCTGCTGCACGCGAAGCTGCAACTCAGATTCAACGGTGATGCGTTGGTTGCGGTTGGTTTGCGGATACATGCGCTGCAATTGCGCTGTAATGGCGGAGATGTCGGCTTGCGCCTGCGCGACGTTCACCCCGGGTTTCAAGCGGCCCTTTACGATCAGCCAGCGGATATCGCGGCGATGGAGATTGTTCTCCTGGCCGGTGAACATGCTTTGCGATCCCATGCGGGGCGCCATGGCGAGCGGAATAAACAGAGCGGGCCGCAGCACGGAATCAATGCCGGTGAAGCGTTCGGGCGCTACGCCGATTACCGAGAATTCAATTCCATTGAGGCGGACTTTAGAGCCCAGCACCGAAGGGTTCGCGCCGAACTGGCTCACCCAAAAGTCGTGGCCGAGAACCACGACCGGGTCGCGCCCTTCGGCCTGATCTTCGGCGTCGCGAAAGCCGCGTCCAAGTGATGGCTGGACACCGAGGACGCGGAAGAAGTTACCCGACACAAACAAGCCGAACTTCATGCGGGGCAGTGTAGCCTTTTCGGAGCTGAAACCGAAGGTGCCGTAGGCGGCAGCGACGAGGCCGGAGAAGCTGCGATTGCGATCGCGGAAGTCTACATAGTCCGGGTAGGAAATCGCAGAATTAATGCCGAATGCCGCGGAAGAAGCGGTGGTGACCGCAACAACCCGGCTCGGCTCCAGCACCGGCAAGGGACGCAACAGGAGAGCATCCGCAAAGCTGAACATTGCGGACGTTGCGCCAATGCCGATGGCCAGGGAACAGACCGCAACGATGGTGAAGCTGGGATTCTTGCGCAGCATTCGCGCGGCGCGGCGAACGGCTTTCAACATAAGTAATCCGCTCCCGGCGGTCGCGGTTCTGTATCGAGTGTTCCCAGCTTAGCGCGTTCAGGCGACGCTGGATTCCTGCACGACTTCGAGAGGATGCTTGTACTTGCATTCCGTGTTCGGGCACTGCGCGACGGGGCCCGCCTTGAGATATTTTTCGATGAGGTAACTACTGCCGCACTCCGGACACTTTTCGGGAATGGGCTTGCCCCAGGCGACGAAATCGCAATCGGGATACCGGTTACAACCGTAGAAGGTCTTTCCGCGCTTGGAGCGCCGCTCCACAATCTCGCCTTGCGAGCAGTTGGGGCACGGAACACCGATCGTCTTCTGCTTTACGTACTTGCAGCTCGGATAATTGCTGCACGCGACGAACTCGCCAAAACGGCCGAATTTCTTTACCAGATTGCTGCCGCACTGCGGGCATTTTTCTTCGAGCGGCACATCTTTGCGCTGCTCTCCGCCAATCTGCTTGGTAGTCTTACAATCCGGATAACCGGAGCACGCATAGAACTGGCCGAAGCGCCCCTTCTTCAGGACCATTGGGCGACCGCAGTTCTCGCAATATTCGGTCTCGTCCTGCTCGCCCAAGTTTGCGTTCTCACCATCCGGCAGATCGACCGTGACCTCGCGGGTGTTGGTGCATTCCGGATATCCCGTGCAAGCGAGAAATCTGCCGTGCTTACCCCATTTGATGACCATGGGCTTACCGCATTTTTCGCAGATCTTGTCGGTCGGCTCCTCCATGCGCTTGATGTCGGTCATGTGGCGCTCGGCATGTTCCAGATCTTTTTGGAAGCGGCCATAGAAGTCGGCCATCGCTACGCGCCATTCGAGCTTGCCTTCCTCTATTTCGTCGAGCTCTTCTTCCATGCGCGCGGTGTACTTAACGTCGAAGAGGTCGTTGAAGCTTTCGAGTAACAGATCTGTCACCACCATGCCGAGCTCTGTCGGCAGGAACTTGCCGCCCTCTTTTTTGACGTATTCGCGTTCCTGAATGGTGGAGAGGATAGAGGCGTAGGTGGACGGGCGTCCGACACCATCGGATTCCAGCTTCTTGACCAGAGTGGCTTCGTTATAGCGGGGCGGCGGTTCGGTAAAGTGCTGCTCGGGATGGAGCTCTTTAAAGCGCAAGACTTCGCCCTGCGTTACGGCCGGCAGCTTGTGCTTCAGATCCTCGTCTTCTTCGTCTTTCTGGTCCTTGCCTTCTTCGTACACCTTAAGGAAACCGTCGAACTTCAGGACGCTGCCGGTTGCGCGGAAAACATAGGGAACCTGGCTCTTTCCGGCTGCTTCCACATCAATCGTGGTCTGGTCGAGAAGGGCGGGCATCATCTGGGATGCCACAAAGCGCATCCAGATCAGGCGATACAGCTTCAGTTCGTCCTCGGCCAGATATTTTTCGAGCGATTCCGGGGTGTGCAGAACAGAGGTTGGGCGAATGGCCTCGTGAGCATCCTGGGCGTCCTTCTTGGTCTTATAAACGTTTGCGGAACCGGGCAAATACGGTTGCCCATAGCGTTCCGTGATAAACCCGCGCACTTCGGCCAACGCGTCTTCGGAGACGCGAGTCGAATCGGTACGCATATAAGTGATAAGGCCGGTGGAGCCTTCTTTCCCAATCTCTTTGCCTTCGTAAAGGCCCTGCGCCAGCATCATGGTTCGCTTGACGCTGAAGCGCAGCTTGCGCGATGACTCCTGCTGCAAGGTCGAGGTGATGAACGGGGGAACCGGATTGCGCCGTTTCTCCCGGGTGCTCACCGAGCGGACAGCATAAGAAGCGTCATCCAGGTCATCCAGAATGGATTGCGCGGCGGCCTCGGTCGCGATTTCAGGCGTTTCGTTGGCGCGCTTATTCAGTCGAGCCGTCAGGAGCGGAGGCTTTTTCGCGTTCAGCGAAACGTCAATGGTCCAGTATTCCTGCTTCTGGAAGGCGCGGATCTCGCGTTCGCGTTCCACGACCAGGCGGAGAGCGACCGTTTGGACGCGTCCTGCCGAGAGGCCCCGGCGGACCTTATCCCAGAGAAGCGGCGAAATCTTGTATCCGACCAGCCGGTCGAGAACCCGGCGGGCCTGCTGCGCTTCCACGAGATTCACGTTCACGGCCATCGGCTTGTCGAAGGCTCGCTTGACCGCATTGGCGGTGATCTCGTTGAACATCACCCGGAAGATGGCCGGCTTAGCGGATTTCTTCGGCTCCAGCTCCTCCTTCAGGTGCCAGCAGATGGCTTCCCCCTCCCGGTCCGGGTCGGCGGCAAGGTAAACAGAATCTACGGTTTTCGCCGCCTGCTTCAACTCGGCAATGAGCTTCTTTTTCCCTTCGATGATCTCGTACTTCGGGGTAAAATCGCGTTCCACATCGACCGCGAGATCCTTCTTCGGGAGGTCCTTCACGTGACCCAGAGAAGCCTTTACTATGAACTGCTTACCTAGGTACTTTCCGATAGTTTTCGCCTTCGCCGGAGATTCAACGATGACGAGAGATTTTGTCATAACCGCTTTTCTTCTTTATCCAATTATTCGATTCGAGTGCTCGGACCGGGGAGTCTCGGAAGGAACGCTACTCTTTTACCACACCTTGACGAAGTTTTTCCCGGGAAGCTGCCGGACCAGTCCGGTCATCTCGAGATCAAACAGGGCACCGATCAACTCAGATGAAGAAACGCCCTCAAAAGTTTCAATCAGCGAGTCAAGTTGTTGAGGAGCATCGACTTGCAAGCAGTTCAATAGCTTTTGCGCAAGCTGCTTGACGGGCTCGGGGGCGGTCTCAGGAGGGGCTGCGGAGGCGCCCAGTTCCGGGAGAATCTGCTGCTGGGCTTTGGCCACCAGGTCGCGCCGTACGGCGGCGGGCAGTTCGTTGGTTATGTCGCTCCACTCCTGAACCAGCTTGGCTCCTCCTTCTTTGATGAGCAGATTGGGCCCCCAGCTCATTTTTGACGTGATGTTTCCCGGAACGGCGAATACGTCGCGGCCCTGATCCATGGCAAGCTTGGCAGTGATAGCCGATCCGCTATGCTGCGCGCCCTCCACGATTACGACGCCGAGCGCCAGGCCGCTGACAATCCGGTTGCGAATCGGGAAATTCTGGGGAAAGGCGGGCGCACCCATTGGAAATTCCGAGAGCAACAGCCCTTTCTTGGCTATGTCTTCGTATAACTTACGGTTGTTCGCCGGGTATAGAACGTCCACGCCGCAGCCGAAAACGGCGATGGTGTCGCCTTCGGCTCTCAAAGCCGCCTGATGCGCGGCCGTGTCAATACCAGCCGCCAGTCCGCTGACAATCGTGAGACCGGCTCGTGCCAGGTCGGTGCTGAGGCGCTCGCCGGCGGCGAGGCCGTACGGCGTTGGTCTTCGCGTCCCGACCACTGCAACAGAGTGGGAGGGCAGCAACTCCGTCCTGCCGAGTGCAAACAAGAGTAAAGGCGGATCGAAGATCTCGCGCAAGCGCTGCGGGTAGCGGGGATCGTGAATGGTGATGAGGTGAGCGCCGGCGTCGAGGACGCGCTGCTGCTGGTCCACCGCATCGTCAAAGGAGCACCCGCTCGCGACGTTGCGGGCCTGGGCAGGGCTGAGCCCGCAGCCTTCGAGTTCAGAAGCCGAGGACCGAAAGATTGCCTGAGGGGACTTCAGCTTGTGAAGAAGCTTCAGGGTGCTGGTTGTGCCCAATCCCGGAACCATTCGCAAGGCAAGCCAATGAAGGGTTTCCTCCTGCGTCAAAACAGCCGTCGCCACGTGGAATAGGTGGGGCGAGATCGGGTGAGTTCTCAGAGCGCGCGCGGGGGGCGGCCGCTTGCTTACGCGCGCGGCTCCGTTGTACTTACCGTGATACCGTTTTACTGAGTCCGGGGGTAAATGCGCAAAGGCAAACCAAACTCCGATCATCTTCTGATCGCTGCGCTGGGCGCATCCGCGGGCGGCCTGGAAGCGCTCGAAAGCTTCTTCAAACACATGCCGCCGGACTCCGGCATCGCGTTTGTGATCGTGCAGCACCTGGCTCCCGATCATACAAGCGCTCTTCCGGATCTGCTGGCGAGATGCACGCAGATGTCCGTCGTACAGGCCCGCAATAATGCCGAAACGGAACCGGACCACGTCTACATCATTCCCCCGAACGCCACACTAACGATTAAAGACGGCAAATTGCGGGTGGAGACGCCGATGGAACCGCGCGGCCAGCGCACGCCGATCGACAGCTTGTTCCGTTCGCTCGCGCAAGATCGCGGCGAAAACGCTGTGTGCATCATGCTATCCGGCACCGGCACGGATGGCACGCTCGGCCTGCGGGAAATCAAAGAGAACGGCGGGATGGCCATGGCCCAGACGCTTGAATCCGCCAGGTACGACACCATCCTGCGGAGCGCCATCGCAACCGGTCTTGTGGATCATGTGCTGCCGGTGGAAGAGATGCCGGCGAAACTTCTGGAGTATGCGGCGCATTTAAAATCGTTCGACGGCAAGTCCAGTCCGATCCGGGAGCAGGTCAGCGCGCACCTGGGCAAAATCCACAGCCTGCTGCGGCGACGAGCCGGCCACGATTTCAGCCAGTACAAAGAGAGCACCATTGCGCGGCGGCTGGAGCGCCGCATGAAAGCGCTGCAGATTGACACGGTGGAGCAGTATGTCGGGATTCTGGAGGAGCAGCCGGAAGAGGCCGACCGGCTCTTCAAGGACCTGCTGATCGGCGTGACGCAGTTCTTCCGCGATCCGGAGGCATTTCAGGCGCTCAGCCGGGAGGTGATCCCAAAGCTATTCGAGGACAAAGGCGCCGGCAACGAGGTTCGCGTCTGCGTGGTGGGATGCGCATCGGGGGAAGAAGCGTTCTCCATTGCGATCCTGCTATGCGAGCATTCGGCCACTTTGGAAAATGCGCCCCGAATCAAGATTTTTGCCACCGATATCGACGAACGCGGGCTGGAGACGGCGCGCAAGGGGATTTACCCGGAGGGCATCGCGGAACACGTGAGCCGCGAACGCCTGGAGCGATTCTTCATCAAGCAGGACCACACCTACCAGGTGAAGCGGGATCTGCGCGAGCTTTGCATCTTTTCCACGCACAGCTTTATTAAGGATCCGCCGTTTTCGCGGCTGGACCTGATCTCCTGCCGCAACGTCATGATCTATCTGGGTCCGGATCTGCAGCGCAAGATCCTGCCGCTGTTCCATTACGCGCTGCGTTCCAGGGCGTACCTGTTTCTCGGCCCATCCGAGAGTGCGGCTGGGAATCACGGGCTGTTCCGGGCGCTGGACAAGAAGTACCGGATCTTCCAGAAGAAGGACAGCGTTTCCCGGCACGGGCCGGTGCGGTTTCCGTTCACGGATATTGCGCAACCGAAGCAGATGCAGGAGAAGCAACCCGAAGCGGAAGAGCGCCACCTGCCCAGGCGGTTGGAACAGGTCATTTTGCAGCGCTACCGGCCGGCCTGCGTGGCGGTTCAGGAGAACGGAGACGCGGTTTACTTTTCGGGACGCATCAGCCGCTATCTGGAGCAGCCGACGGGCGGCCCGGAAACGAACGCGATCAACATGGCGCGCGAAGGCCTGCGGATTCCGCTGCGCACCATTCTTCATAAAGCAGTGACGAGTCAGGAGCGGGCAATTCAGAGGGGCATTTCGGTTCAAACCAACGGCGGGATGAGTTCGGTGGACGTGAGCGTGGAGCCGCTGGCGGAATTCCAATCCCCGAACCTGTACATGATCGTGTTTGAGGATACGGGGCCGACGGCGGGACTACAGCACGGTGAGGCTCCCACACGGGAAGCAGGATCGGAAGAAATCATCCGGCACCTGGAAAGCGAACTGAGAGCCGCACAGGAGCATGCGCAAGCGGCCTTTGAAGAGCTGGAGACTTCGAATGAAGAGCTGAAGTCCGCAAACGAAGAGTATCAATCCACGAACGAAGAGCTGGAGACCTCCAAGGAAGAGTTGCAGTCGTTCAACGAGGAGCTCGAAACCGTCAATACCGAACTGAATCGCAAAGTTGCCGAACTCGACCACGCCAATAGCGATCTGCAGAACCTGCTCGACAGCACCGAGATTGCGACGATCTTTCTGGATTCCGAGCTTCGCATCAAGAGTTTTACGCCCGTCGCGGTCGGCATGTTTCGACTGATTGCGGGCGATATCGGGCGGCCCATCACGGACCTGGCGGCACGGTTCCATGGCGTGGATTTCGAACAGGACATCCGGGAAGTGCTCCGCACGCAGTCCGCGCAGGAGCGGCAGCTATCCGGAGCAGGCGGGCATTATTACCAAATGCGCATTCTGCCGTACCGTACCGTGCATAACGTGATCGATGGCGTGGTCATCACGTTTACGGATGTCACCGGGATGAGAGAGGCCGAGCAGCGCGCCCAGGATGCAAAGACTTATGCCGAGAATATTGTCCAGACCGTGCGGGAACCGCTGCTCGTGCTGGATAAGGATCTGCGCGTGCAGTTGGCCAACGAGTCGTTTTACGAGATGTTCCAGGTGAGTGCCGAAGAAACCGAGGGCAGAGTTCTGTATGAGCTAGGCAATCATCAATGGGACATCCCGGAGCTGCGGCGCTTGTTGGGCGAATTGCTTCCAAAAGAAACGCCGCTGGAGGATTTCGAAGTCGAACACGATTTCGCTGGAATCGGACGGAGGACGATGCTGCTGAATGCGCGCATGATCCAGCAGAGCGCGGCTGCTGCGCCGCTGATCCTGCTGGCGATGGAGGACGTAACCGAGCGGAAGCATGCGGAACGCCTGCTGCGAAGCTTGAATGCGGATTTGACGCAATTCGGGCACGCGGCCGCCCACGATCTGCAGGAACCGCTGCGCATCATGCTGAGCTACACGCAATTGCTGGCAAGGCGGTATGGAGGCAAGCTGGATGCGCAGGCGGATAAGTTCATGCAGTATGCGGTGGAAGGCGCTTTGCGGATGGAAGCGCTGCTGAAGGACCTGCGCGAGTATCTCCTGGTGAATGAGCAAGAGTCAGAGCAGCGCGTTCCGGTGGATTGCAACCTGGTTTTGGAGAAGGCACTCCGGTTTCTCGAAGTTGCCATCCAGGAGAGCGGCGGCGCGGTGACTCACGATTCGCTGCCCACCGTTATGGCCGAAGAGGTTCCGCTGGACTTGCTGTTTCAAAATATTGTCGGGAACGGCCTGAAATACCACAAACCGGGCGAAATGCCGCAGGTTCACATATCAGCGGAGCGGACTGGCAATGCATGGAATTTTTCGGTGGCCGACAACGGCATCGGCATTGAAGCGGAAAATTTGGAAAAGGTCTTTGCGCCATTCAAGCGCTTTCACGGAGCGGAGTACCCGGGCACGGGTCTCGGGCTGGCGATTTGCCAAAAGATAATCGAGCGTTACGACGGCCGGATCTGGGTGGAATCGGCGTACGGGCAGGGGTCTACGTTTCACTTCACGATTCCGGGGTGACGGGGTAACTAGCCGCGCGCTAGAGATCGCGGCTCGGTTTCGAGGGTTCGACAGAGCCAGCGTTGGATGGTGTTGTGAAGGGCGTCGCGGCTCACCGGCTTGGGCAGATAGTCGTCCATTCCCGCCGCGAGGCAGCGTTCGCGCTCTCCCGTGAGCGCATTGGCGGTGACCGCGATGATCGGCGTCCGGGAAAGCCCGCATTGAGCCTGGCGAATCGCCCTGGTCGCTTCGAAGCCGTCCATCACGGGCATCTGGCAGTCCATGAGGATAACGTCGTATTCACGTTGCGTCAGTCGCTCCACCGCCTCCGCGCCGTTCTGCACCACTTCCGCCTGGTAGCCGAGATGCGAGAGCAGGCTGAGCGCGACCTTCTGATTGATGAGGTTGTCCTCCGCCACCAGGACGCTGCCCTTGTGGCGCGGTTGAGGAAGGGGCTTCACAATTGAAGGACGAAGATTCCGGCACGGCGGTTCGGCCCGTTTGAGATCCACCGTGAACCAGAACGTGCTGCCGCAGCCAGGCACGCTTTCCGCCCCGATTGCGCCCCCCATGAGTTCAGCCAGGCGCTTCGATATCGCAAGCCCCAATCCGGTTCCACCATATTTACGTGTCGTGGATTCCTCGGCTTGCGTGAATGCCTCGAACAATCTGGGCTGCGCGTCGTATGGGATTCCGATGCCGGTATCCGACACGGCAAAGCGCAGCAACAGTCCGGCCGCAGATGCCTCGGCGGATTGCGAAACCCGGACGGTGATTCCACCGGATTCCGTAAACTTGACGGCATTAGACAGCAAATTCAGCAGAATCTGCTTCACTCGCACGGAGTCGCCGGTGACCCATGAGGGCAAGCCGCAATCAAACTGCAGAGAGATTGTCAGGCCCTTGCGCTGCGCTATCTCGGAGATGAGACCGGCCGCCTCTTTCACCGCCCCCTGAAGCTCGAAATCCGTCGATTCCAGCGTGAGTTTACCCGCCTCGATCTTCGAAAAGTCCAGGATCTCGTTGATGATGGAAACCAGCGATGAACCCGATTCGCGGATAGCAGCAACAAATTCGTGCTGCTCCTGGTCCAGGCGCGTGTCCAGTAACAGGCTGGTCATCCCAATCACGCCATTCATCGGAGTGCGGATCTCGTGACTCATCATGGCGAGAAAATCGCTCTTCGCCCGGTTCGCACGCTCCGCTTCCGCCTTAAGCGATTCTTCCTGCGCCAATTTGCGATCCAGTTGCTCGGTGCGCTCCGCTACCAGGCGCTCCAGCGACCGCTGGCGAAGCATCAATATTTTTACTCGCCAGCGCCACAGGGCGATTGCGAGAAGGAGCACGATGCCGATACTCATGGATACAAAAATCTTGGTCGACCACCACGGCGGCTCGATATCGAATGCGAATGACTTAACCGGTGAAGCCTCTCCCGTATCGCTATTCACGGCGACTGCTTCAAATCGGTACGAGCGGGGAGAAAGCCGCGGGTAACGGATCTCGCGGCTGGAAGCTTCAACCCATTCCGGTTCCAAACCGACCAGGCGGTAACGAAACCGAATTGCCCGTTCATTCCGAAAACTGAGCGAAGCCAGGTCGATGGTGAGTGAGTCGTTCGACCATGGAATGTTTGGGCGGCCGCTAAGCAGGTTGTGCGATCCAAAATCAGCTCTTGAGATGAGCGGCGGCGGAGGGGGTGCGATCAGAACATTCGGCGAGGGGGCAAAATGGGATGCACCGCCGCTGGTGCCGATCCAGACCGAACCGTCCGGATCGCTCAGAAATGCCTTCGCATCGCAGTCATCCCAAATCAGCCCATTGTCAAGCGTGTATCGCTGCCAGCGATGTCCATCAAAAACTTCCAGCCCATGATCTTCGCCAATCCAGATCCAGCCCCGGGGGTCCGCGCCAATAAAGAGGACTTCGCTCGATGAAAGCTGCGGATGCTCGAGCTTTGCCACTCTATCGCCGGTCACTTGCAGCCGCGCTGCGCCACTTCCAATGCCGTCCAGCCAGATATTGCCGGAGACATCGACGGCCACATCCGCCAGGTGCCGTCCGAGATTTGCCTCCGACACATCGATGGATGTCCATGAGGAACCGTCCAGCCGAAGCAATTGGCGGTCTGTAATGGCCCAAATCCGACCTGTGGTGTCCTGTGTAATATCGGGGAAATTCTGTCTCCCGAGCCGGCTGTCCTGAACCAGATGGAATTGACGGTTTCTCCCGCCGGGCTCTGAGACGAAAAGCCCGGATGCCGTTGCAAGCCAGATACGATCCCGTGAATCTACCAGCACTCGCGAGATCGGGTCGAAATTGACCTGGCGGGCGCGCAGAGATTGAACCTCGATCTGGATCAGGTGACCGGAAGCGGTTGCCGCCCAAATATATCCATCCTTTGATTCGGCAAGAGAGCGGGTGGTTTTAGGGTCAACACCAGCGCTTGGCCAAGAATGAAAATAGGCTTCGCCCGGATTCCGCAGATCGAGACCCTGCTCCTCGCCAACCCACATGCGCCCGCGGGAATCTCGCAGCAGGGCCCAAACCTCATTCGAAGCGATGCCCTGGTATTTCGTCCAATGTTCCCATTCGGGATATCCTAGCCACTTGCGGAGGCCCTGGCCGGACAAGCCGAACCAGACGGAGCCCTCTTTATCCGCCATGATGGAAGTAACGATTCCTTCCTGGAACCCGTTCTTCTCCGAGAGAGTGGACCAGCGCTCCCCGTCGTATCGGGCAACGGCGGAATTCAGGCCAGCCAGGAGCCGCCCCGAAGCGTCTTCCCCCATCGGAAAATAGATCCCATCGCTGAGAGCCGAAGGAAGCTCGTGTAACTGGAAACGTTCTCCACCGGCCCGGCGCATGGCGGTATGCTTCGCCCCACGGACCCACAATTCACCGTTACGCCGGCGAAGCAGAAAACACCATCTATCGCTCGGTAGGCCGTCGGCCTCCCCCCAGATCACAATCCTGCCGTTGGCCATCTCGCAGACCCCTCGGCCACAGCCGAACAGGACCGATCCATCTTCATTGGCAAGCACGCTATTGATCCCAGCGACACCTGAGAATCGGGCCGTTTTGGCGGATACCAATTGCTCGCAATCCCAGTTCCGGCCGCCATCCGATGTGCGGATCTCCATAAGCCCAAACTGAGTGACCGCGTAAACGGTTCCGTCAGGCCCGGAGGAGAGCGTGGAATTGACAGTGATCTGCAGATCCTGACCTGCGAATTTAACGGCTTGGAATCGATGGCTTGCGGATCCGAAGGCGAGTCCGTCAGTCGTGCCGACCCAAACCCGGCCCGCGCTGTCTTCGTGCAGCGCTTTGACCCAAAGTCCCGGAAGACCCTGCGAACGCCCATACGGAATGAAAGCGGAGCCATCATAGCGGAAGAGACCGCTTTCGGTGCCAAGCCAGATGAATCCTGAGCGGTCCTGCAGCACGCAATTGATGTTGAGATTGCCTAAACCATCGACGTAATCACGGAAGGTGTACTGCTGCGCCAGGCAAAGGACCGGCAATGAGATCGACACGACCAGACCGGCAAGCCCTTGGCGGCGGGAACTCATGCAAACTTCTTATCGGCGGAGGGTTGAACCAGCTTTATGGCGGGGCACGTCAGATATTGAGAACATTGAAGTTGCACTATGAAGATCAGCAGCGCCGCGAGCGCGCTCCCGGAATACTATTACCCCCAGCGAGTTCTGGTGGATGCTTTCAGACGCTATTGGGGAACGCGGCTTGAGCGCTTCGATGTTCTGGAGCGTCTGCACGCGGCCACTAAAGTTGACGGCCGCTACTTAGCCTTCCCAATAGAGTGCTACCCGTTTAAGACCTGGGGTGAGGCGAACGACCGATGGATTGAGGCGACGCTGCAACTAGGCGAAGAGGCGGTGTCCCGGGCCATGAAACAGGCTGGAATCCGGGCAGCCGACATCGGCGCATTCTTTTTCGTTTCGATTACCGGTGTCGCGAGCCCGTCGATTGAAGCCAGGCTCATCAACCGCATGGGTTTGAGCCCGCGAATGAAGCGCATCCCGATCTTCGGGTTGGGCTGCGTCGCGGGAGCCGCCGGGCTGGCTCGAGGGGCCGATTATGTCAAGGCCTTTCCCGAGCAAGCATGCCTGCTGCTTTCCGTCGAGCTCTGCTCACTCACAGTTCAGCCGGATGACTTGTCGGCAGCGAATCTGATTAGTACGGGCTTATTCGGAGACGGAGCCGCCGCGGTGGTTATCAAGGGCGCCGCACACTCGCCTGAGCGCGGCCCTGAGATTGTCGCCACGAGGTCCGTTTTCTACCCGGAAACGGAGTACGTCATGGGTTGGGACATCTCCGAAAAAGGCTTCAAAATCGTGCTTTCCCGGGATGTCCCCGAAGTTGTGCTGCAGAATTTGGGTAAAGATGTTGACGCGTTTCTCTCCGACAATGGCCTGCTGCGGGCCGATGTCGGGAGTTGGGTTATCCACACCGGAGGCCCGAAGGTCCTGGAGGCGACCGAGGCGGCGCTGGGACTGACCAATGGCGCGCTGGATGCATCGTGGGAGTGCTTGCGCCGCACCGGAAATTTGTCCTCAGCCTCGGTGTTGTTCGTTTTAGAAGAGGTAATGCAGAACCGGCGTCCGGCGCCGGGCACGTGGGGGATCCTGGCGGCCATGGGGCCGGGATTCTGCTCGGAACTAGTGCTGCTGAAGTGGTAACCCGCCACCGACCCGGATGCATCTAACCAACTTTCATGGCGAAGCATTTTAGGCAGGTTTTGGTGCTTTTCGCAGCGTTGGCGCTGCCCGTTGGGGCGCAGTATCCTCCCGGGCAAGCGCCCATTCCGCCCGGAACACCTCCGGGAGGCGTGCCTCCAGGGGGCGGCGGCATCCCGCTGCCCCGACTCGGCCACAAAGGCAAGGACAAGCAGAAGCAGCCGGACGCGAACGCTCCGACCTTTTCGGCGGAGGCCCGGACCATTTCGAACGATGGAAAGAAGCTGGTAGCGGCGACCAACGACGGGCGAACGCTTACCATGGCGATCACGGATAAGACAAAGTTCACGCAGGCGGGAGCCGCAATCGAGGCGGGCAAGGTCGTCCCCCGAAGCTCAATTCACGTCGAAGTTTCCGAAGACGACGAGGCGAACCTGACCGCGGTAGCGGTGGAACTGCTGAAAGCTGCGCCCGCCACGGCCCCCAAGCCGGAGGAGATGACGCGCCCAACGATTCTAAAGGATACGGCCGATGTCCCGGATCGCCCGATACTCAGGCGCGGAAAGCCCGAGGACACGTCCGCTCACGAGGATGACTCCAGCGAGGAGAGCAAAACCAACGCCGATGGCTCCATCGATTTCACCATCGACGGACAAGCCCACCCGGTAAAGAGACGTAATTCACCATCACAAAAGCTGGTGCAACAAACCAAGGACTGGGCCGCCACCTTCACGAACGGATTGCCGAACTACATCTGTTCGCAGATGACCACGCGTTATGTGCAGCAATCGAAGGCAACCGGATGGGAGCCGCTGGATGTGATCACCGCGAAGGTCGTTTACGAGGACGGGAAGGAAAGCTACAAAGAGATCACGGTGGGAGGCAAGCGGACGAACAAGAGCATGCTGGAACTGGGCGGCACCACATCTACCGGCGAATTCGCATCCACTCTGCACAGCCTGTTCTCGCAGGCAAGCCAGGCCGAGTTTAAGCTCTATGAAACGACTACGATCTCAGGAATGCCGGCGAAGGTCTACGATTTCAAAGTCGCTCTCGCCAACTCGGACTGGTTCATCAATGTAGGCGGACAATCCCTGCGGCCGGCCTATAGCGGCAGCGTGTGGATCGACCCGAAAACGGCGCAAGTGCGGCGAATCGAAATGCAGGCCGACAATATACCGAAAGATTTTCCGGTGGACTCCATGGAGTGGGCGGTCGATTACGACAACGTTCATTTGGGTACGGCGACATTCCTTCTTCCCGTACATGCCGCGAACCTGGCGTGCCAGCGCGGAACTACCATCTGCACCAAAAACACGGAGGAATTCCGCGATTACCACAAGTTCAGCGGCGAGAGCACGATTACATTCGATAAATAAGCGCGGGCCTTAGTGCGCCGCGGCGGCTTCTCTTACCGTGAGCGTCCGATCTCCGGCCACATTCGCCAAATGCTGGACGATACCGCTGGGCCAGCGAATCTCAATCGCACGCGCCTTCGGATCCGCTCCCAATCCGAAATGCGCACGCACATCGCTAGCGGAGCAGTAACTGCCGCCGGTAGTAACGGTGACATACTGGGCGCCGGCGGAGGTCGTCAGCTTGATCGTCGCGCCGATGCCATCGCGGTTGCTCTTCGATCCCACCAGTTTCAAGGTCAGCCAGTGGTTCGCCGTCGCCGTCTCGTTGCGCAGAACGTATGCCGGGCCGTTGTTTGTCGTGATGACCAGATCGAGCTTGCCGTCGTTATCGATATCGCCCAGCGCCAGGCCGCGGCCGGCCCACTTTTCTCCGAATACCGCGCCGGAGCGCTTCGAAACGTCCACGAAACCGTGTCCGGTATTGCGCACCAGCAACGGAGGTTCGCGATAAAAAAGTCCCGGACTGCTGATCTCGATCGTATCGAGCACATGCCCCTGCGCGACAAAAAGATCCTTCCATCCGTCGTTGTCGTAATCGAAAAAGCGCGTACCCCAACCCGAGTGCCGCAGCGTAATGGGAGCCAGTCCGGAGGTATAGGTTGCATACGAGAAGGTTCCATCGCGCGCGTTGGTATACAACGCGTATTTCTGATTTCCCAGCGTAGTGACCACCAGATCAGGCCAGGTGTCGTTGTTGTAATCGGCGAAATCGACGCCCATCCCGGCGTAGGTACTGCCGTCGCCATCCACGGCCACGCCGGTCTCCAGGCCAACTTCTTCGAATGTGCCGTTCCGTTTGTTGTGATAGAGAAATTCCGGCATGGAATCATTGGCGATAAAGATATCCGGATAGCCGTCGTGATCGTAATCGGCAATGGCGATCCCCAATCCTTTACCGGGCTTACTCAGTCCGGCCGCTTGCGAGACTTCGCGGAAATGCCTACCGTCCTCGTTGTGATAGAGCAGGAAGGTGATGGGCTTGAACAGGTCCGGGTGGCAGTAGGCGCGGTGCCCGGGCTGGTGCTCGCCGCACCACAGATCTGAAAAGTCCCAGGTCAAATAGCGCGCAACGATGAGGTCCAGCTTGCCGTCGTTGTCGTAATCCACCCAGGCGGCGCTCGTAGACCAACCGGCCGCGCCCACCCCTGCAACATCGGTTACATCTGTGAAGGTTCCGTTGCCATTGTTGTGATAGAGAATGTTGCGGCCGTACTGCGTGACGTATAGATCTTCGTGCCCGTCGTTGTCATAGTCGCCGACCGCGACGCCCATTCCATAGCCCGTGCCGGCCACCCCAGCTCGTTCTGTGACGTCTTCGAAGGCGCCGTCCTTTTTCTGGTGATAGAGCCGGTTCCAATCCCTCGAGCCGCTCTTCTTCGGAATCGTGCCGGCCGGTGTGGGGTCGGCAATCGGCGCACCGTTTACGAAATACATGTCGAGCAGGCCGTCGTTGTCGTAATCGAACAGAGCAACACCCGCGCCCATCGTCTCCGGCAAGTACTTCTTGCTGGTGGGCGACGCCCGGTGCAGAAACCGCACGCCAGCGGTTTTCGTGATGTCAACGAAATTGCCCGGGGTAGCAGAATCGGGCCCGCTGAACGATACAGCGGAAACTGCACCGAACACCAGAACCAAGGTGTGCAAGCGAAAGCGCCTGCTCCACTCCAGGGCCGCAATGATTTTGGTGGGGCGGACACTTCGTCCGTGCGCGGCCCCTGGTCGCGCTTTTCGGATCGCGCGGGAGTCCGGGGAAGCCGGGCGGCGCGCCCGGCGCAGGCCGAGGGCCTGCCCCACAAAGAAATGCCCGAATAAGGCAAGCGAACGTATTCCGCGGATAACCAAAAACAAATCTACCGCGCTAGGTCAATTTGCCTTTCAGCATGGTAAACGAATGCGCCGGAAAGTTGTACTTCAGCGTGGTCCCGCTCGCGGCAGTGGACTTTTGGACGGTGTGTACCGGTGCGGCATTGAAATCGTTTTCGGTTTTTATGTCGGGCCCGTTGACTTCAAACACCTGGAATTCACTGCCGAAGCTTTTGCCCTCCAGTTCGAAGGTCGCATCCAGCGCCTGATCGCGATGGCGGTTCGTGACGTTCAGGACAAGTGTGCCGTCGGTATTCTGAGCCGCGGACACATCCAGGTAAGGAACTGCGCCGTACGTCTTCGTGTTGTAAGTCGGGCTCTCGACGGCCAGGTCCAGCGCGGTTCCACGGCAGTGCGTGGCAAAAAGCTGCAGCGGGTAGTAGATGGTCTGCAGATAAAGACCCTTCTCGTTGGTAAAAATGGGCGCAATCACGTTGACGAGCTGGGCAAGATTCGCGATCTTCACAATATTCGCGTGGTTCACGAAGGTGTTGAGATAGCTGGAAACAACCAGCGCGTCTTCCAGGTTGTAGTGCTCTTCGAGAATGCGCCGGCCGCGTTCTTTGTCGCCGCGTGCGCGGTACCAGACGTTCCACTCGTCCCAGGCGATGTAAATCTTCTTCTTTGACGGTTCGTTCCAGAGCGCGTCCCGAATCAGCCCTTCGACCACTTTCGTGCGATGCGCCACCGGCAGAGTGCTCGCCTGAAATTCGTAGTAGTCGTTTTCCGGATTGCCGACGTACGAATGCAGAGATAAGTAGTCGATGTGGTCTTTCAGATAGCTCAGAACCGTTCGGTTCCATCCGATCCAATCCACGCTGGGGTTAAAATTCGACGACCCGGCCGCCACCAGCTTGATGCTGGGATCGGTCCAGTGCATCAGCTTGGCGCCTTCCAGCGCGAATTTGCCGTAATCGTCCGCTGTGCGATGCCCCATCTGCCAGGGGCCGTCCATCTCATTGCCCAGTCCCCAGTACTTCACGTTCCAGGGCTTATCGCGGCCATTCTTTCTACGCAGCCGAGTGGTGGCAGTGTCTCCGGCGAAGTTCACATACTCCACCCACTGCTGCGCCTCATCCCAGGTGCCGGTGCCGAAGTTCGCGCAAATGTACGGCTCCGCCCTGATCTGTGCAATGTAGTCCAGAAACTCGTGAGTGCCGAAGCGATTGTCTTCTATCGTTCCCCAGGCCATTTCGAGGCGGCGCGGCCGCGAGTCGCGCGGTCCGATACCATCCGTCCAGTGATAGTTCGATGAAAAATTGCCGCCCGGCCAGCGCAGAAACGAAACGTGCAGGTTTTCGACGGCTTTCATTACATCTTTGCGAAAGCCCTCGGCATTGGACAGCGGCGAGCCTTCCTCGAAAATTCCGCCTTCTATGCAACGGCCAAGGTGCTCGATGAAGTTGCCGTAGAGTTTGGGATCGATCTCCCCGATGGTGCGCTCGGGATCGATTTTAATGCGCGCAGCCTGCGAGCTGGTCTGCTTCCCATTGAGGATTGCCGGAGCGCTGGCGAGGAGCGCGGAGAATTCACGGCGCGATAAG
>JAICXK010000402.1 GCA_025980435.1 Bryobacteraceae bacterium | reverse complement strand
TTGCCAAATGTGTAGGGCGGAGGAGTAGTGTAGGCCAGCGGGTTGAACCACAGATTGGCGCTCTGGTTCGCCAGGCTTGCATCTCCGATCAGTTGCGGGCGGCTACTCATGTCGGGAGAATTCAAAAATGCCTGATTACCAATGCTGGGCGAAAACGGCAAACCGGAGTAGTAAGACGTGACGCCGCGAAAGGCCCAGTTGGCAACCAGAGCCCGGACAAAACCGGACGCGCCGGACAGGTATTTGCGGCCAGGACCGAACGGCAGCTCCAACGTGTGGGCCAGCGTGAAGACGTATTCGCGATCGTAACCGGCAGGCCCATAATCCTCCTGCGCATTGTATTGATTTGTCTCGGTTCCGAACTCGCCGTAATCGAGAGCCTTTTGCCAACTGAAATTTGCGAGCAATGAATAGGCGGCGGAGAATCGCTTGTTGGCCTGTATCTGAAGCGCGTTGAAATTGCTGCTGGTGCAGTCGCATTTGTCGAAGATTCCTTGCGACAGGCCATATTTCAAAAAGAGCGGGCGTCGTAGATTGGCATCGCTGCCGGGACCGGGAATCGCAGCGTTCAAGTCGAATCCCCCGTTCAGATGCCTTCCGATATTGCCGACGTAGCCGACCGAAATGTTGAACTGCGGAGCAATCTCCCGTTCAACGGTGAAGTTCCACATGTCGACATAGGGGATCTTCTGATTGGCCGGGATGTACGACACTCCGATGCCGTCGGCCAGCGGCAACCGGCCGTTCGACGGAATCGTGGGGAACACGACCGGCGGTGGCGCGGTTGCTAATGGGAACACGGGGAAGTAGGTTGAAGTGGCGGTAATGCTCTGGTTCACGATGGACGGATACACGTCCGCCGCGAGATTATTGAACGTCCAGCCGAATGTCCCGAGCGTGTAGCCGCGGCCATAGCCCGTGCGGATGACCGTTTTGCTGTTCGGCGCATAAGCGATCCCAAACCGCGGCGAGAGGTTGCGCCATTGGGTTTCGGCATTTCCGGATTTAGAAACTCCTCCCACTCCCGGTATGTAGACGATATTGTTAGTGACGTCGTAGCGGCCGCCCTGGCCCGAATTCATTGAAAAATCGGGGAACCATACGTCCCAGCGAAGACCGTAGTTGATGGTCAGTTTCGGCGTGATGCGCCAAGTGTCCTGGATGAAATAGAACATCCGGTTCTGCCGGTCTTCCTGGTTCGTGGAGATCTGTTGAAAGCGATTGAAACTGGATGGAGCACCCAACAGGAACGATGCCAGGCCGAGCCCGCCGATGGCGTTCCCATTCACATCCGTGGAAGTAACGGAATCGTTGAACTGGTACACGCCGGCGCGATGTTGATCGCTCGGCAAACGGAGATTCCAGGCTTGCTCGAACGTGGCGCCGAAGCGGATGGTGTGATTTCCGCTAACTTTGGTCCAGTTATTGATGTAATCGAGCAGCGTCTCGCGCTCATGCAACGGACAATTGCAGCTATAGCCCATGCTGAACCCGCCCGCTCCGTTGATAGTTAAATCCGGCAGACCGTTCGTGTCCGGGCGTCCGGCTATATTGAGTCCCGGAATGCCGACCTTATCCGCAAGTTGGGTGTTCTGATCCTGTGCGGCGACGGTTACGCGGTAGCGCGAAAATCCAAAACGCACGTCCGTAAGCAGCGTCGGGCTGAAGGTGTAGCTCACGTCCGAGGCCACGTTCTGGTTGAGCGCGTTGGAGAGGCCGGAAAAGCCCCACGCGCTAAACGCCGGGCCGCCGTAAAGTCCGAACGGTCCGGGCGCGGTGATGTCGGCGCCCAGATAGCTGTAGCGGCCGAAGATGCGCAGCCGTTCGCCGTTGTAATCGCCGCGCGTATCCCACTGGTTGGTGTTGTACGGTTCCACGGCGCTGGTGGTGAAGTTGTTCGCAGCGGAATTGCTGGTAGGGATGTTCGGCGCGGGAAGCGCATTTAAGAGCGCGACTACAGGAGGCGAGATCCGTCCGGCCAGATTTGCGCCTGAAATCGGCGCGCGGCCGCTGCCGTCCGGATTACCCGTATTCGGATCGTAAATCGGAACGCCCAGATCGCTCAAATCACCGGCGCGCTCGGCGGCGGTCGGAACGCGCAATGATTGAGATGCGCCGATCCTGCGCTGGGTACCCTGGTAATCACCGAAGAAGAAGATCTTGTTCCTCTTTATTGGACCGCCGATCGAGCCGCCAAACTGGTTCCATCGCAACGCGGGAATGCCGCGGTCATGCGGAGCAGGGGTTCCGGGTTCGTGCAATCCCTGCGTGAACGGGTCGCGCGCCTGAAAGACGTTGTTCTGGAGAAACTCAAAAGCTGTACCGTGGAACTCGTTAGTGCCCGATTTGGTCTCAACCTGGATCACCGCGCCGGTCGCCTGGTATTCCGCGTCGTAGTTGTTCGTGAAAGCGTTATAGGTCGCCACCGAATCCATAGCAGGGTTGACCATTGTGATCCCGAGAACGGTGTCGTTGTTATTCATGCCGTCCAGCTGATAATTCGTGCCGGCGAATTCCTGCCCTCCCGTATTCACCAGAGTGGATTGCTGGGGGTTTTCGCTAGGAGCATGCTGGAACGTATTGACAACCGAACTCGGGGTAAGCAGGGTCAGGTTGGTGAAATTGCGATTTGGGATGGGAAGGGATGAGATTTGCGCGCTGGTGAGGCTGGTTTGAACAACCGCGCGATCGGTCTCAATCCCAGGCGGCGCTGAGGTTACCGTGACTTCCTGCGTCGCTGCGCCAATTTTCAATGAGGCATCCACCCGCGCGGATTGGGATACAAGGACCGAAACATTCTGCTGGACGAACTTCTGAAAGCCGGGCTTTGAAACGCTCACCGTATAAGCACCGGCTGGGAGATTTGCCCCGGTATAATTGCCGGACTCGTTGGTCGTTGCCTGGTAAACAGCATTCGTATTGACGTTAGAAATAGAGACTTGCGCGCCGGCGATCGCGGCTCCGCTTGGATCGGTAACGGTCCCGATAACATTGCCGGAAACAGCTTGACTGAAGAGGCTCTCCGAGATTGGACCTAGAAAAATGCACAGTGCAAACGGGGCGATAACGCTTCTAATTCGCATAGAAAACCCTGGATAGCCCGATTCTGCGCCGAATTCCATATAGATTCAACCGCAGTTTGACGGTAGG
>JAICXK010000236.1 GCA_025980435.1 Bryobacteraceae bacterium | reverse complement strand
GTTGCAAATGCAAGGTTACGGCCGCGCGCGCTGCCAGGCTTCGAGGAAATCCTTGCCGTGAAAACGGATGGTGCGGGCGTCGATAACCTCCGCGCCCGGTTTTAGGGCTGCATCGGGCGTGAGGGCGTGGCGGCTGGTGTATTCGATTTGGATTGTTACCGGACCTTTGATGCGATAGGGTTGAATCGCGCCGATCTTGCTCATTGCAGCCTGTGCGCGCTGGTGGATCAAGCGCCGGGATGCTTCCGCTGAAAGCGATATGCAGGCGTAGTTATCAATCCCTTCCTTCACCACCGCTGTTTCCGCATCCGGGTCAATCTTTTTTAACTGGCCAGCGGCGGCCCGATCGCCGCTCAGAAAGATAACGGGCGTGTTGTACCAGCCCGCCAGGGCGGTCCTGGTCTCAATCTCGCCGGCCGGGCTGCCATTCATCAGCAGATTTTGTATGCCGAGCGAACTGTAGCTGTGGGCCATGACACCGCCCGGGGTGTTCGCTCGCGCGTGCTGGCCGACGAAGGCGACGGCGGAATAATGCCGCTCCATCAGCAGGGTTGCGGGCAGGACGCCCATGACCAGGTGCGCTCTGGAATCGATCGTCAAGGCGGAAAGGGTTGCGCTGCCGTCGTGGCCATCCCAAACAAAGACGTCGGTCGCGCCGCCGTCGAAGAAGCCCGCGACGGCGCTGTTGATCTCCCCGGTGAGCAGTTGCCGCATTTCCGGGTCTTTCGGATTGGTCTGCTCCTGCCTGCAGACGCCCGCAACACCTTCGGCATCGGTGATGATGAACACGGTTTTGGGCTGCGCCAACGCGAGAGCGGCGACGGCGAATGCAAGACATGCGATCTTCATTCTGTGCCATTGTCTCGCAGCCTCATTGCGCTCCGCTTAATACCGATCGTGATGGCCGGCGGCGGCGCTGGCGACCGTGCCGGCGATGCCACCGATAACGGCTCCGATCACTGCTCCCTGGCCGTGGCCGACTACGGCTCCGATGACTGCACCGGCAGCAGCACTACCTCCGATGATGGCCGCGGTCTGGCCGTTGTGAGTGCGGTGGTCGTAGTAGCCGTTATTGTAGACGGATCCTCTGTAGACAGGCGCGGCTTGATAGACAGGGGTGGGCGCGTAGACGTAGCTTTGAGCGCGATCTCGCCGATTGTCGTTGCGGTTTTGGTTCCATTGACGATCGTTTCGGCGTTGGCCATTCCGGCTGTTATTCCATTCACGATCACTGCGGTGGCCAGATTGCGACTGCACTCCCGTACGGCCGTAAGCGCCGGGTCCGTGTTGCGCCGCCATCGCCGGGATACCTGCGCCCATCAGCACCGCGATGAGGTTTACCGCTGCAAATTTTTGAATGCGTTTCATAAGTGCCTCCGACCTAGAGATGGAAAATGCCCCCGGTGAAGTTGCCCAGGTTGATGAGGTTTAATGGGCCTTCCTGTATCGGCGGGATCAGTTTGGACAGGAATGGTTAAACACGGCCTACAGATTCGAGAAGAAGGAGTAACCCTGGTGGGAGCAGTACCAGCTCAGGAGTCCGTTGGCGGCGGCCAGAAGAATGAAATAAAGGGCAATTCTCTGCCGCGGTTCGGGCGGAGCATCGCGTGTCGAAAGGCGGTAGAGTGTTCCTCCGGCCAAAATCAGGAACAGATAGTCGTGGAGCAGGAAGAAGAAGACCAGGCTGAAAAGTAAAACCGCGATGCGCTGCTGCCGGCCCAGGGCGCTCATGGCCGCGCCGCCATCGAAGATCGAGACGGGAGTCAGATTCAGCAGGTTAAGCCATCCGGCGAACTCAGCCACCGCGAGCCAGACTTGACGGCCGGTTTCGCGGAAAACGAAATATGCGATCGCTCCAGAGAGAAACCCGAACAGCGGGCCGGCGAGCGAGATCATCGCGCGCACGCCCGGATCGACATTGCCGCCAGTCCAGCGTACAAACGCGCCGAGTCCGGGTAAAAACGTCGGCAGATCCGCCTTGAAGCCATAACGGCGAACGGTTACGTAGTGCCCCATTTCGTGCAACAGGACAGAAGCGGTGATGCCGACCGCGAACCACCAACCAAGCAAGCTCCAATAAACGCCCACGAAGGCCAGCAAGCTGAGGGGGAAAATAAGTTTTGTGAGCAGCGGCATGGCGGCTGCTTTGAGGCGGCTTTCGCGGACCGGCGCCGATTCGGGAGAGAGCCTTGCTTCCAGCTTTTCAATTTCGCGCTGCACGCCGCGGCGCTCGTTGGATTCGGGGAGGAACCGAAGGGCTGCGATCCAGTGTTCTCGCGCAAGCTGAAGCTGACCAAGGGCGGCAAGCTGGCGGGCCCGGCTCGCGATCTGGTCCAGTTGATCCGCGTAAACAAGCCGGCCACAGTGGCCGCAGGCCAGGGCGTCCGAACCGAGGGAAGAACCGCATTTTGCGCAGAAGCTGCCGTGCGCTGAGGTAAATGCCGCCAAGTATCAGTGTAGCGGCGAGCGGCCGTTAAGCGCCGGTCGGCTCTTCACCGAAATCCGGAAGATCGGGGGTGGCCTGCGCGGCGAGGAAAACAGACACCACGGATTCGATACCTTCTTTGTCCTCTTCGTCAAACCGGTTTAAACTGGCGCTGTCGATATCGAGCACGCCGAGCAGCGTGCCCCAATTCAAGAGCGGCACAACAATTTCCGATTGCGAAGCCCGGTCGCAGGCAATATGGCCGGAAAAGCGGTTAACGTCCGGAACAACGATGGTTTTGAGCTGTGTCGCCGCCGTTCCGCAAACACCCTTTCCGAACGGTATGCGCGTGCACGCCGGGAGGCCCTGGAAAGGCCCGAGAACGAGTTCTTTGCCTTCAGCGATGTAGAAGCCCACCCAATTGACATCTTTCAGGGACTGAAACAGCAAGGCCGCTGTGTTCGCCGCATTGGCAATGAAGTTCGTTTCGCCGGCGAGCAGTTCATCGAGCTGCTCACAAATCCGTTGGTAAACGGCTTCTTTCGAGCCAGTGGATTCGAGACGGTTCAGAGTCAGCATCGATAGATTAGTGTATCGCGCGAGAAATACGTCTCTCAGCCCGTGGACCCCTTACGGTGATAGGGACTAGAGATATATCCCTCGGCCTCCAAAGCCGGGGCGGAGTGCGGGGCAGTCTTCAGTGTTTCCCGATAGGCTTTTATCGCCTGGCCATGTTCGCCCTTAAGGTCGTAAACCTGGCCCAGACGAAGCCACGCCATCACGGCGGTATTCAAGTCCAGTTCGTCCGATTTTTGGGTGACTTGTTTCAGGTCGGCCAGCGCCGGATCGAGATCGCCGTACCAGAACAGCAGGTTCCCCTTGGCATATTGAATCCGCGGCCGGGGTAGAGCGGTGTAACCAGGCGCACCGTCGCGGCGCAGCTCGTCGATCTGAGCCAGGACTTGCAAAGCGGATTGCTTATCTCCCAAATCGCTGTACATCTGCACCTGTTCAAAGCGGAAGAGATAGTTGCGAGGGAAGGTATTTACGAGAGATTTCAGCAAGGGAATAGCCTGCTTCGGACGGTGTTCGCGGCGGTAGATGGCAGCCAGCATGACGCTGGCGTCATAGCGGTCTAGCGTCCCCGACTGGGCGACCCACTCCAACTGCTTGATTCCGTCTTCCTTGTCGCCATGGAAGCCGCGGATTTTACCCAGGATCCGCATGTACAGAGGAAGGCATCCGACGATATACTCGCTCATGCCCGAGGCCAGGTGAGCGTCGACGAAGCCGGGATCGAGCGCAAGGATTTTGTCATCGGCCTTGCGGGCCTCGGTCGCTTCATGCAGCGAATCGAGCCAGGCCTTCTCGACCAGGAACAAGTAATTCGCACGCAGCCCGTGCGCGACTACGAGCGAATAGAGCGCCCCGATGTCGTCCGGATTTTTCCGCAAGCGGGCGCTGCTTAGTTGGATGGCCCGATCGATGGAGCTATTAAAGCGCTCTTTGTTCTCCGGGGAGATCTGCATTTTCGGCCTTCGGAGGAAAGGATTCGTCCCCGTGACCAACTCACTTTCCAGAGCGCCATCCCGGAACATTTCGCGAAAGAGGACGGTTTGGGCAATCGCGTTATAGGCGAACGGGTCGTCCGGCCGGCATCTTGCCTGTTCTTCGAAATCGGCCAGCGCCTGGTCGTATTCGAGGTTGTAGAAATGAACGAACCCCGGATTCTTAAGCGGATCTTCGAGTTGGATGGTCGGGCTTGCCGCGAACGATAAAGGTACAGCGCAAGCAGCCAGAGCCAACAGAGCAACGGGCCGGAAAAACATCTCTTCTTTTCACCTACATAGTTCTGAATTCTTGATCGCGATAGCGGTATTTCTCATGAATCCGGAGTGCTTCGCCCGCCGCACAGGCGATCTTTTGAACTTATGACGAAAATCGCCCTCGGTCAGTTCGGCGAGATCGGCCAGAGGCGGAGCGAACCAGAGAGGCTCAAACCGGTTATCGGCAGTCATGGGAGCTCGCGAATTCCAGGGGCATACATCTTGACAGATGTCGCAACCGAACACGTGGCTGCTTATTTTTTCGGTAAATTCTTTGTCAATATCGCCGCGTTTTTCTATGGTGAGGTATGAGATACAGGCGCGTGAATCGAGCGTCCAGCCACCCGCACCGTCCGGGACGATGGCCGATGTGGGGCAGGCATCGATGCAGCGCGTGCACGTGCCGCAGCGGTCCGGAGGGGGAGCATCGGGCAGCAAAGGAATTGAGAGCAGGAGTTCGCCGAGAAAGAACCAGGACCCTTGCTGCTGGTTAATGAGACACGTATTCTTGCCAATCCAGCCTAGTCCGGCAGCACGGGCGCAGGAGCGTTCGAGCAGGGGCGCCGTATCGACACAAATCTTCCAGTCGAACGGTTCCGTGTGCGTTTCCGCGATTCGGCTGACGAGCATTTCGAGGCTTTGCCGGAGCACTTCGTGGTAATCCTCACCCCAGGCATATCGTGAAATCCAGCCGCGCTTTGTATCATTCAGATCGGCCGTATGCGGGTGGGAAGTGTTGTAGAGCTTCCCGACACAGACGATGCTCTGCGCGGATGGAAGGAGGTTGCGTGGATCGGCGCGAAGATCTCCCCGGCGGTCCGTGAGGTAGCCCATCTCAGCGGCAAAACCTTTTTCGCGCCAATTCGAAAAGCGGTCGAAATCGGACGATGGACCGGCGGAGGCGATGCCCGCCAGCTCAAAACCGCACTCCCGAGCCAGTCCCTTGATCTCCGCTGTGGTGATTGGCAAAACTGCGCCTGCTGCTTCCTATTTTTATTGTGACGGCAGCGAGGCAAGGCCGGCAGCCGGCCTACAAACGCCCGAAGCGCGCAACCGCCTCACGAATCGACTTGTATTTTTCGATGAACGGATACATGCTGTGTTCGCTCTGATCGAGCTGCTGGGCTTTCTTGAGCACTTCGGCCGCATGCTCTTTAGGCACGACCACCACACCGTCCATATCGGCGACAACGATATCGGCGGCTCGCACCGGCACGCCCGCGCAGGTTACAGGAATGTCCTTTCCCGCGAACCGGTAATGATTCACGGTGGTGGAGGGAACGACTCCGCGGCTGAACACCGGAAACTGGAGCTTCGCGATTTGCGGTGTATCCCGGATGCCGCCATCTACCACAGCACCCGCCAGTCCGCGATATTTCATCGCGGTGCTCATCAGGCCGCCCAGGCCGGCGTAATCTAGCCCGTCTTCCAGCACCATCACGTAAACGGACCCGGGAGCGGCTTCGTCGATGGCGTCCAGCATCCCCTGCAGCGACTTCGAGCCATCGTGATTTTCTTGCTTCTTCAGCAACACAGTGACGGCAGGCCCGGCAAATTTCGTGGGCGCAAGGGGCCGCACATCGTGTGACATATAGGCGCGTTTCCCATATAGCTGCTCCATCGCATCCGCCACGGAAGCAACTTCGACCAGGCGAAACCCTTCCACAAGGCTGTCCTGTGCGGGCTGAGGAGCGGGCTTTTGGAAAGAGAGAGTAAGAAAGAGCGCGGCGGCGGCGAGCAGAGCGGTTATCGCTTTCTTGTGCATTGGGAATCAGTGTATCGCTCAATGCATAGCGGTACTATGATTTTGCTCGATGAATTCAATGAGAACCAAATTACACGTCTCTGCCATTTTGCTTAGCCTCACTATGCTGCTTCCCGGGACATCTGCTGTTTTCGCCCAAACCCAATACGATTTGCTGCTGCGCCACGGACACGTCGTGGACTCGAAGAATCACGTCAGCGCCGTTCGGGACGTGGCCATTCGCGACGGGAAGATCGCCGCGATAGAAGAGAACATCGACCCCTCCAAGGCCCTGAAGACGGTGGATGTGAAGGGCCTTTATGTAACGCCCGGGCTGATTGACATCCACGTGCATGCATACGCGAGCACCGGGGAAAAGAATTCCTACGCGGGCGACAACAGCGTCTGGCCGGATGACTTCACCCTTCGAACGGGCGTCACAACCGTAGCCGATGCCGGATCATCGGGCGCACGGAATTTCGAAGATTTCAAGGAGCACATTATCGATCGCTCCAAGACCCGCGTGCTGGCCTTCCTGAATATTGTCGGGGCGGGTATGCGGGGCCCGAAGTACGAGAACAATCTTTCCGACATGGACCCGGCGGTGGCAGCCGAGGTGGCAAAGCGGCATCCGGGCCTGATCGTGGGAATCAAGACGGCCCACTATGCGGGGCCGGAGTGGACACCGGTTGAGAACGCGGTCAAAGCCGGAACCATGGCGAACATTCCGGTTATGGTCGATTTTGGCACTAACTGGCCGCAGCGGCCTATCAGCGTTCTTCTCACTCAGAAACTTCGCCCGGGTGACATTTACACCCATTGCTATTCGGGCTTGCGCAATGAACTGCTGCCGGACGGCAAAGTGAATCCCGGGATGTGGGAGGGAAGGAAGCGCGGGGTGATCTTCGACGTCGGGCACGGCGGCGGAAGCTTCACCTGGCGGGTCGCGGTACCTGCCATCCAGCAGGGTTTTCTGCCCGATTCGATTTCAACGGACCTGCACATCGGGAGCATGAATACGGGCATGAAGGACATGTTGAACGTGATGAGCAAGTTCCTGGCGCTGGGGCTGTCTCCGGATGAGGTGATCGCGCGCTCGACCTGGAACCCCGCTCGCGAAATTCATCATGAAGAACTTGGGAATCTCTCCGTGGGATCGCCCGCCGATGTGAGCGTGCTTCGCCTGGCGGAAGGCCATTTCGGGTTTACCGACATGTACGGCGCCCGCATGGACGGCAACCGGAAATTCGTGTGCGAGATGACGGTCAAGGGCGGGAAGATCCTATACGACCTGAACGGAATCAGCCGCCCCGACTGGAAGACCTTGCCGAAGGACTACACCAATGTTGGCGATCCACGCTGGGATGGGCTGAATCCCGCGCATAAGAAACACTAATCGGATTACAGCGGCAGCCGCGGATACGGTACTTTGAAGATCGCCCTTTATTACATCGGCAAACCCCGGGATCCGCACGCAAATGCCATGGCCGACGAGTTCATCAAACGAAGCAGCCGGTACGCGAGCTGCGAAATGCGGGAGATTGTTCCGGGGCGCTTCGATCTGTTTGCGAAACATGCCAGCGCGCGAAAGATCTTTCTCGATCCGGCCGGGCGTGCGCTGGATTCCGCCGAATTCGTTCAGCTGGTGGCAGAAGCGGAAAAGGAGGCCCGCGATCTGGTTTTCCTGGTAGGCGGCCATGACGGCCTTCCGCCGCAATGGAAGCCGCGAACAGACCTGCTGCTTTCGCTATCTCCGATGACGTTTCCACATGAGTTGGCGCGCGCCCTGCTCGCCGAGCAAATCTATCGCGCTTTTACCACGCTGCGCGGGCATCCCTACCCTCGGTAGGCATATATGAACCTGCTGATCTTCTCCGATATACACGCCGACCGGGCGGCTCTCGAACGGCTGATGGGGATGGATGCGGACCTGTATTTTGCAGCCGGCGATCTGGTGAATTGGGGCCGCGGGCTGGAGGCGATGGGGAAGATACTCGCACGCCGGGCCGAGCAAATGTATGTGCTGCCTGGAAACCACGAATCT
>JAICXK010000225.1 GCA_025980435.1 Bryobacteraceae bacterium | reverse complement strand
GCCGAAACCATTCTCGTTCGGTGGAGTCAAGCTGGATGTCAACGCGGGAGACGCGGTGGCCGTGGCGGAAGCAGAACCGGAACTGCTGAAGCCGGAAGCGGAAGATCCGTTTCGCATTCTGGTTCTAAGCGATTTCGGCGGCAGCCAGGAATTCTCGAAACCTCTGCACATCGATCGCGACAACCTGAACGAAGTCATGCGCGCGCTCGGGATTCAGGCAGATCTTCGGCTGGGGAGTGCCGGCGCATCCTTACAGTTGCGCTTCAGCGCCTTGGAGGATTTCGAGCCGGACAGCCTTTTCGCTCACTGCGATCTATTTCGCTCCTTGGAACGCAGTTCGAGACCGGTTCACCCGCACAAGAGCGCTGCCGTGGGCAGTCTGCTGGATGCCATCGTTGAAGAACACGATGCACGGTCGGATCGGGAAAATCTGCCTGCGCCAGCTGGCCCGGAACACCTGGAGAAGCTCGGCGTCCTGATGCGGGCGATTCTTCACGAACCGCGTTTTCACGCCCTCGAAGCGGCCTGGCGATCCTTAAATTTTCTGCTCCGGAACATCGAGAATGACAATCTCGTGAAGGTTTATATCGCCGATATTTCAAAGAGCAAGCTTGAAACGGATCTGCTGGAGAGTGCGGACTTCCGCGCCGGCGATACGTATCGCGCCATTGTCGAAGGATCTGTGCGAACCCCCGGAGCGGAACCTTGGGCGCTGATCGTCGGCAACTATGGTTTCGACCCGAAGATATCGCGCGATGTCGATCTCCTCGCGAGGGTGGGAATGTTAGCCCGTGCCGCCGGCGCTCCGTTTCTGGCGGAGGCAATTCGCCCTCCGGGCGAGATTCAGGAGGGATTCGAAGCCTGGCAGGCTCTTCGCCAGTCTTCACACGCAAGCTGGCTGGGTCTGGGGATGCCGCGGCTGCTGCTGAGGTTGCCTTATGGCAAGGACACGGCGACAGTTGAGAGCTTCGATTTTGAAGAAATGCCGGATGCCCCACAGCACCAGGCCTATTTGTGGGGCAACCCGGCTTTTGCCTGCGCCTACCTGCTGGCCCTGTCGTTCTGCGAATTGGGCTGGGATTTTCGGCCAGGCTTGCATCGGGAGATCGGCGGCCTCCCTCTGCACATCTACAAAAATGCAGGCGTCACTCGAATTCAACCCTGCGCGGAACTACTTTTGACCGAGAGCACTTGCGACGAATTGCTGGATGCGGGCCTCATGCCTCTCGCTTCGGTGAAGGACCGGGATTTGGTCCAGCTCATTCGCTTTCAATCCCTTGCCGAGCCTCCTGTCGCGCTGTCCGGCCGCTGGGTTTGATGCTCTACACAATCGGGCATTCGACCCGTCCGATCGAGGAGTTTAGCGGCATCCTGAAGACCTACAGAATCACCCTGCTGGCCGATATTCGAACGGTTCCGCGATCGCGGCACAATCCGCAATATGAGCAGGCTGCGCTTAGCGATGCGCTTCGAAATCAGAACATCGGTTACATCCACATGCGCGCGCTCGGCGGACTGCGCCATGCGCGCAAGGATTCCGTGAATACAGGGTGGAAGAATGCCTCATTCCGAGGGTACGCGGATTACATGCAGACGCAAGAGTTCGCCGACGCAGTCGAAGATTTGATCGCGCTCTCAGAGAAGGAAACAACCGCGATCATGTGCGCTGAAGCGGTTCCGTGGAGGTGCCATCGATCGCTCGTTGCGGACGCCCTGCTGGGGCGCGGAATCGAGGTGATCGATGTCATGAGTAAAACGAGCGCAAAGCCGCACAAAATGACGCCCTGGGCGAACGTCCAGGGAACCCACATCACATATCCGGGCGAGCAGAGTTCGAGCGAGAATACAAAGTAGCGATATGGCGACAGCTCCCGGCCTGATGCCCATTGAAGAATACATGCAAACGTCGTATTCGCCGGATTGTGAATACATCGACGGCGTTATCGTGGAACGCGACGTGTTACCGCAGTAGGTAACTCAACTCCCCGCGAGGCCATCCAACAGGTGATGCCACGCCAGGAAGAACACGAAAAACCCGAAAACCTGGTTGAAAGCCCAGGAGAAGCGGAACAGGCTGCGCGCAGTTTGCAGGAAGCCGCAGATTCTCACGCCACGCTGCAGGGCTTTTACGCAATAAACGACGTAAAAGATCCGGAAGAACTCGAGGAACTCGAGAAAGAAGCGACGGAGGACAGAAAGAAACCAGAGGACCGCGAAAAGGGCCACTCAATCCCCTGATACTTGACTCGTGTGGAGGCATGGGGAAAGATACTCGCTGCCGGACCGGCTTCGGGTAGGGTGGGATTCGGCGTCTCAGTGCGCCGCTCGCGGCTGTTGCTCCCCGGGCCGTGGCCGGCGCATGATGAAGGGCAGGGGAGTGAGACAGGCGACCACTACCGACATGATCCAAAAACTATTGACGAAGCTGAGTGCGCTCGCCTGCTGCTGAATAACTTGATATGCCAGCGCAAGGGCCTTCTTCGCCGCCGTGACTGCATCATACCCTTGCGCCAGAAACAGGCTCTCCAGCCCGTGCAAAAACTGCTGAAAGTTGCCGTTGGCCTGGCTGGTGTGCGCGGCGAACATCCGCAAATGCGTCTGGTTCTGCCTGGTCAGGAACGTTGACAGCAGCGATGTACCGATACTGCCGCCGATATTACGCGCGAAATTTGACAGACCGGAGACCTGGTTATTCTTCTCGCGCGGCACCCCGACGTAGTTCAGAGTAGTGATCGGAATGAATATCAGCGGAAGGAAGATGACCTGCAGCATCCGCAGAATGACGACGGTGCGGAAGTCGATCTGCAGGTAAATGATCGTCATCAGGTGCAGTGTGACGGCAGTTCCAAGGAACCCGATGGAGATGAGGAGACGCGGATCTATTTTGCTGGCCGTCAGCCGTCCGGCTACCGGCATCATCAGCATCAAAACCAGACCGCCGCCGGAAAGCGCGAGTCCGGCGCGCTCCGCCGTATAGCCCAACCCAGTCTGCAGAAATTCCGGAATCAATACGGTTGAGCCGAACAACACCATTCCAAGCGTGAACGAAAAGAATACGGCCGTGCCAAAGTTTCGGTTCTTGAGGAGCCGGACATCGACAATAGGCTGTTCGTGATACCACTCCCAAAGAAAAAATGCAGCCAGGGCCGGGATCCCGATGCAGAACATTACCGTGATCAGAGAAGACCCAAACCAATCCAGTTCCTGGCCTTTATCGAGCACGATCTGAAAACACGCCACGCCAATCACGATGAGGGCGAGACCGATATAGTCGATCTTGATTCCCGCGCGCCTCTCCTCCTTCAGCCAGGGCGGATCCTCGACGAAGCGATGTGTGAGAAAGAGCGAGAGCAGGCCAACCGGGATATTGATGAAGAAGATCCAGTGCCAATTGAAGTTATCAGTGATCCAGCCGCCGAGTGTGGGACCGATGGCAGGCGCAACCACCACCGCCATTGCGTACATGGCGAAAGCCATACCGCGCTTCTCGGCGGGAAAAGTGTCGGCGAGAATAGCCTGCTCGGATGGCTGCAGGCCGCCTCCGCCGGCGCCTTGCAGCACGCGGGCGACGATCAGGAACGGCAGAGTCGGGGCGATTCCGCAGAAGAAGGAACATATGGTAAACAGCGCCACGCATGACATGTAAAAGCGCTTGCGGCCGATAACCGTAGAAAGCCAGCCGGATACCGGAAGGACGATGGCGGCCGATACCAGGTAACTGGTAAGAATCCAGATCGCTTCCTCATACGTTGCGCCGAGCGAACCGGCAATGTGGGGCAGCGATACGTTAGCGATGGAGGAGTCCAGCACCTCCATGAAGGTGGCGAGCGTTACCGTCATCGCCACAATCCAGGGATTATGTGAAGGTTTCCAATCCCGATGATCGATACCTGGAGGGGCGGGCACTAGGGCTCAGCCTCCAATCCGAATTTCAGGCTCGACGGACATTCCCGGGCGCAGCCGGTCCATTCCGTTCTGGTTCGGTTTGAAGCGGATCCTGACCGGAATGCGCTGCACGACCTTCACGTAATTGCCGGTTGCGTTCTCCGGCGGCAGCACGCTGGCAACCGACCCGGTTGACCCACCGATATCGAGAACAGAGCCATCGAAATCCTGCTTCAGGGCGTCGACATGAATCGTCGCGGGCTGGCCCGGCCGGATGTTCCGCAACTGAGTTTCCTTGAAGTTGGCGGTTACCCAGACGTCCCCGATCTGGGCGATGGTCAGCAACTGCTGTCCGGCCGAAATATGTGCTCCCACTTCGGCGAAGCGCTTCATGACGATTCCGGTAACCGGGGCCGTGATTCGGGTGTAACTGAGCTTGAGCTGGGCCTGTTCCAGTTGCGCGCGCGCCGATTGGGCGCTCGCCTGCTCCGATCGCAGGGTTGCGCGCCGGATCGCGAGCTGTTGTGGAGCGTTCCGCCGGTATTGCGCAAGCTTGGTCTGTGCCTGGGCCAGTTGCGCGCGCCTCTGGTCCACAATCTGCGCGTAAGACTGGAGCGCCGCTTCATTGGCGGCAACGGTGGCCGCTTGCGCCTTTGCCTCGGCCGCAATCTGGTCGTATTCCTGCTGCGAGACCTCCTCCTTAGCGATAAGAAAGCGATAGCGCGTCAGATCGGCTTGCGCTCTTCCATTGTTCGCCTGGGATTCGGTCAGCTTGGCGGCTGCGGCCTCACGGTCGCGCTCCGCTGAAGCCATAGTCGCTTTGGCATTCGCGACCTCCGCTTCTCCGCCAGAAATGTTAGTGGTGTTTTCAACCTGCGTGATGGGAACGTTCGGCTCCTGGGCGATAACCATGCTGCGCGCCTGGGCCAGTTGCGCCAGCGCCTGGTCGAGCGCCACCTGATAATCGCGGGGGTCCAGCTCAACCAGCGCGTCGCCGGCGCGGACCATCTGGTTGTCATCCACGTAAACCTGAATAATCGCGCCATCGATTCGCGCGCTGATCGGGTTTAAATGCGCTTCTACCTGCGCGTCATCGGTGCTTTCAAACTGCCGCTCGTGCATCCAATACAGAAATCCTGCAGCGGCGATTATCAGGAGAACGCCAAAGAAAATCAGAAATGCGCGCCGTCGGCCCCTTGTTGTGGGCGTCTTCGCCACTTCCGGCGATTTGGGGGCGGTCTCGCCGGCGGGCAGCTCTTCTTCTTCGTAAGTCTTCACGGGCGGCCCCCCTGCAGCAGGTTGGATACTTCGTCCTCCGCGTCTCCGGTAGCCCGCGCCAGCGCGAGGCGGCTCAGATTGAAGGAAAACAGGCTCGAGATGTAGTCGCTCTCGGCGCCGGCCACCTGTTCCTGGGCCTGTACAACTTCGAGAGTTGTCGCGACCCCGGCATTAAAGCGGTCTCGCGCTTGACCCAGCGTCTCGTTCGCGTACTTGCGATTACTCTCGGCCACGAGCACTTGGCCCATAGCTGCCTGAAGCTCAATCAAAGAGGTGCGGACGTCTTGTTCCACTTTTGTGCGCTGATCGGCCAGTTCCGCCTGCCGCTGGTGCAGCGTGGCTTCGGCTTGCTGTATATCTCCTCGGGTCCGGCCGCCCTGCCAAACCGGAACGTTGACGGAACCGGTAATCGCAAAGACGCCGTGAGTTGCTGTCGGGTTTGGCCCCAGCACCCCATAATTCCCGCTGAGGGAAACCGCGGGCAGACGTTCGGCACGGGCGGCGGCAAGTTGCTGCTCGGCTGCGGCGGCCTGCGCTTGGGCTGCGCGAATGTCCGCCCGATGCTGGATTGCGCGCCGAACACTAGCTGAGACGTCTGGCAGGGCGGCTGCGTGGAAACTGAGCGGGTCGGCAAGCTGCAGTTCGCGATCGAGCGGCAGCCCTATAATGCGAGCGAGTGCAATCTTTTGTTTCCGCAAATCCGCTTCAAGCGAGGTAAGGCGCTGCTGTGCCGTCTGAAACTCCACGAGGCTGCGGGTCACGTCGATGCGCGCGTTGGTTCCGGCTTCCTTGCGAACCACCGCCCGATTGTAGATAGACTGTGCATTGTTCACTTGCGCCTGCTGGGACGCCACTCGCGCCGCGGTTGCAACGGTCTGCAGGTAAGCTCCACCCGCGGCGAGCACTACTAGCTCTCGCGTGTCCCTTGCGGACTCAACCGAGGCACGCTCGGTCTCTTTTGCCGCCCGCCAGTTACCGTGCCGGACCCCATCAAAAACGGAAAGGCTCAGCGAGCCTTGGAGTGACGAGTAGTTGAAAGGACCAACAACGGACGGAATAGAGAAGTTCAAACCGGGCGGAGTCTTGAACTGAAATCCGTATGCGGCAAGGTTCACCTGGGTTACGGTATCGCTAGCGCTCGCGGAGATGTTCGGCAGTAAGGCGCTGAGCGCTTGAATACGCTCTGCACGGGCGGCGCGCGCCGCGTCATCGGCCGTGATCGGGCCCAGATTCCATCGAAGCGCCAGTTTTATGGTATCGGCGAGCGTGAGCGTGATAGGGCCTTCAGGCAGGTTGGCGGCCGGAACACTGCCGGAAAGAGCGCCTCCCGTTTGAACCGAGCTATTGATGGTGTTCACGCCTCCGGCCTGGCTCGCGCTCTGCTGAACCGCGGCGGAGCCGACCTGGTTTGTATTTCCGGAAAGGGGCAGCGGCATTGGGCGGCTGGATCCTTCAGGCACTCCACCGGCAGGCGCCTGCGTCCATGCGAATGGTGTCCCCAAGCAGACAAACGCCGCCGCTCGCGCCATCGATCGAATGAGGCCCCGATCCATTTACATACATACATGTACCATATCTCGTACATCTATGTATATAATGTGACTTGGAATGACGAGCCGCGGCCCGAATAAGCACCAGCAGAAAACGGAGGCTACACGCCGCAAGCTGTTGAAAGCCGCCAGACGGGTATTTGCCCGGGACGGGTTCGACGCCGCGCGGATTGAAGATATCGCTGCCGAAGCCGGACATACGCGCGGCGCCTTCTACGCCAACTTCGACACCAAGGAAGACCTGTTCTTCGCGCTGCTGGAGCAGGAAGCCACCAAGCGGCTCATCGAACTGCGCGCCGCCCTCGAGCGCTGCGAGCCGGTTGCTGAGAGGATGCGCGCTGTTCGCGAGTTCTATTTGGAGCGCGCGAACGACCGCCAATGGGTTATGCTGACGCTGGAGTTCAGGCTTTACGCCGTGCGGCACTCCAGGATGCGCGCAAAACTGGCGGCGGCGCACCGGCGCATTCGATTCTCCTTGAACTTCAGCTTCGTTGGGCAGTTAATTCCATCGCTCGTGAAGCAGACTTCAACGGAAGAAGAAGAAATCGTCAAAGCGGTCCTCGAAGCCGTCTTAAGCGGCCTGGTCCTGGAGCGCGCTTATGATCCGAGACGGATTTCGGAGGAACAGGTGCTCTCCGCGCTTGGGCGCGTATTCGATACCTTCACGCGCGGTTCGGCCTTAGCGCTGAAATAGCGAACCGTTCGCGAGCATCTTACCTTTTTGAAGGCTTCTCTCGCGATAGTCACCTTTCTTTGCGCCGGACTGCAACCTGCGCCAACCACCGCCCAGGATTTAATCGAATTGAAAGGACCTCCCGTCCTTTCCTTCCAGGATCTGGAACGGCTGGCGGGTGAGGATCCACCGCCTGAAAGTGTGCAGGCGAGACTCGACCGCCTTCTTTCAGAGCCGTTCGTCAGCAACGAGGCCGCGCTGCGCGGAATTGAGCCGAAGCGACCCACGGTTTCCGGTATCGGGCCGGTCCTCCGCGTTGCTGAATGGAACATCAACCGTGGCACGAATCAGAGCGAGATCGAACTCGCTCTTTCGGATCAGGCGAAGCTCTTCGAGTTGGCTGAAGCCCGAAAAGAGAGCGATTCGAAGAAACTGGAGCCACTTCGCCGCGAACTCGCCGTTCTCCAAGGGACCGATGCGGTGATTCTCGATGAAGTCGACCGCGGAATGAAGCGCACGAAATACCGCGATGTCACGCGCGATCTGGCCAACGCGCTTCACATGAATTACGCCTACGGGGTGGAATTCATCGAACTGGAGCGGATCTATCTCGGGATCAGAAAACTGGATCTGCTGGATCTTCCCCGGCAAAGGAGGGCTGCCGAAACGTTTGGCGTCGATTCAAGGCGATATCTGGGATTGGAGGGCATTGCCGTGCTCAGCCGTTACCCGATACGCGATGCGAGGATCATGCGTCTTCCCGAAATCTACGATTGGTATCACGGTGAAATTCAGCAGATTTCCGATCTGGAACGTATCAAGCGCTGGTCGGCCGACAAACTGTTCGACGAGCAGGTAAAGCGGCAGGTGCGCCGGGGCGGAAGGATTGCTCTAATCGTCGACCTGGATGTGCCGGATTCGCCGACGGGAATCGTGACCCTCATCTGCCCGCACCTGGAGGACTACTCTACTCCGAAAGGCCGGCGAAAGCAGATGGACTATATTTTGCCCCG
>JAICXK010000021.1 GCA_025980435.1 Bryobacteraceae bacterium | reverse complement strand
GGCTGGTAATTCTGCTCCACGGTGCGCACTAAGCCGTCAAGCCGCCTGAATCCGTCTATCTTGTCCGAGCGGTCGAGTTTCGCCTGATCGAGCGATTTGCGTAACACGGAAAGGGACTCGTCATAAGTCTTCAGCGGAACGGGAAAGGGATGCCCGTCCTTGCCTCCCAGCGCGAATGAAAAACGAGCGGGATCGGAAAACCGGCTGGGCGTACCGTGAATCACTTCGGCAATCAGGGCTAAGGTCTGCAAAGTACGGGGCCCAAGATTTTCGGTTAGCAGCAGGGAGGCGAAATCCCGCAGTTGCCGTTCATAGGACACGGCCAAAATCGCGCCCAAGCGCTTCGGGTCGACGTTACTGGCGCGCACGTCATGATGACGGGGCATGCACAGCCGGCGCACTTCCGATAGCGTGTTCTCCGGGCTGTCCGATGCAATTGCGAGCAACGCATCCTGCGCCGGCCGGGCGCGCCGGTCAACCAGGTTCAGGATAGTCCCCTCGTTCCGGCCGACGATAGCGGTGTGCGGCTCGGATGTAAAATCGCGGACCGATGCGGAATGCCAGTGATAGCGCCGGGCCAGTCCGTTCCTTTCGTTCATTCCCTGCTGAACCACTGCCCAATCGCCGGCGGAGGTGACCACAAACGCATGTAAGTAGATCTGAAATCCGTCGGCGATCGCGTTGTTGTCCACCCTGGCGGTCAAGCGGCTGGCCCGGACGAGTTCCGATCCAGGCAAACCTTCCGAATCCGCCACCGCGAGGAGTTCTGCCGGTGTTTTTCGCGACTGTTTCCCGCGGCCGCCGCAAATATAGATCCCCAGATCTTTCGCCCGCGGATTCAAACCGCGCTTCAGCGCACCCATTACGGAAGTCGTAATGCCTGACGAGTGCCAGTCCATGCCCATGACGGCGCCAAAGGCCTGGAACCAGAAGGGGTCGCTGAGGCGCGTAAGAAACTCCGGAGTCCCGTAGTTGTAAACCACGCTTTCGGCAATCGCGGTCCCCAGCCGCTGCATCCTTCCGGCGAGCCATGCTGGTACCCTGCCGCCGTGCAGCGGAAGATCCGCGAATCCGGAACGCTTCATCGCTTCCTCAATGGTAGTCCGCGCTCCAAAGCGGCTGACGTTTTATGGTGAAAGGGTGACTCCGCTCTCGGAGTATGTCTCGCGCCGCGATCGCTGGCAACAGGAGCAGGAGTTGCTGCAGCGAAAGTTCATCCGGATCGGCAACTGGCGGCTGGTTGTCGGAATCGTTGCCGCAGTGCTCGCCTGGCTCGCGTTTGGCAGCGGGTTGATCAGTTCCTGGTATCTGGTGGTCGCGGTCGCTGTGTTTATCGGGCTTGTGTTTTGGCATTCCCGGGTTATCCGTGCGCGAACACTGGCCGAGCGCGCGTTGCGCTACTATGACCACGCGCTTGCACGGCTCCATGACGAGTGGGCGGGAAAAGGCTCCGCGGGAGACAACCTCCGTGACGCCGGCCACATCTATGCCGAGGATCTTGACGTTTTTGGGCGCGGATCGCTCTTTGAGTTGATCTCGACAGCTCGTACCAGCGCAGGGGAGCAGGCGCTTGCGGCCTGGCTGCTCGCTCCCGCAGCGCGCGAAACGGTTCTCGAAAGACAGGAGGCGGTTCGCGAACTTAGCCCACGGCTCGATTTCCGGGAAGACATGGCGCTGCTGGGCGAAGATATTCGTTCCCAGGTGAATGCGGTTGCGCTCGCAAACTGGGGCTCGGCCCCGGTGATCGCATTCTCTCCTTTTCTGCGGCTTGCTGCTCCGCCGCTCGCGCTCGCCGGACTTGCAACACTGATTGCGTTCTTCGCGCACGCACTCCCGATCTTCCCGTTTGCCGCGATTCTGGCGTGCGATTTCCTGGTACTGTATACCATCCGAAAACGTGTTGCTCACGTCGCGGCGGCCGTTGAGATACCGGGGCAGGACCTGCTTCTGCTTTCCCTTCTCCTGGAGCGTTTAGAGCGCGAACAGTTCGAATCGCGATTGCTCAGGAGGCTCCGTTCCGATCTGGACGTCGCCGGAATGCCTGCCTCGGTCCGCATTGGCAGGCTGAAGCGCTGGATCGAATGGCTGGATTCCGGAGATCACCTGCTGCTGCGCATTCTGCGGCCGGTTGTCATGTGGCAGGAACAGGCGGCGATGGCCGTGGAAGCATGGCGGCGAGAATCCGGACCGCATATCGGGCGCTGGATACGCGCGGTGGCGGAGTTCGAGGCGCTTTCGTCATTGGCGACGCTCGCCTTCGAGCGGCCCGATTGGAACTTTCCCGCGCTGCTCGAGTCCGAAGAGGCTTGCTTCGATGCCCGGATGCTCCGGCATCCATTGCTTCCCATGGCGAAATGCGTCCCCAACGATGTGGAGGCTGGAGATGGTGTCCGATTGCTTCTTGTCAGCGGCTCAAACATGTCAGGTAAAAGCACGCTACTGCGGTCGGTGGGACTGAATGCTGTCCTGGCCTGGGCCGGGGCTCCGGTTTCCGCGGGCGCGCTTCGGATTTCGAGCCTCCAAGTTGCCGCTTCCATGAGGGTCGTCGATTCGCTTCAAGATAACCGCTCCCGATTTTTTACAGAGATCACCCGCATCCGGCAAATTGTCGAATTAACCAGGGTCTCACCCCCAGTGCTCTTTCTTCTCGATGAGTTGCTGAGCGGCACGAATTCACATGACCGCGCGATTGGAGCTGCAGGAATCGCGCGAGCGCTCGTCCAGGCGGGCGCAATCGGGCTAATCACAACTCACGATCTTGCCCTCGCCAATATGGAGCAGGACCTGAGTGGAGGCGTAAAAAACGTCCATTTCGAAGATCAGATTGCGAACGGTGAAATTCATTTTGACTACAAGCTGCGGCCGGGTGTAGTGACCCGGAGTAACGCGCTGGAACTCATGCGCATCGTTGGCCTTGACGTTTGACTTAGGGCTGCTGAGCGCGCGCCGCCAGGAAGCGCCGCTGCAATTCCTCCGGATGAACTTCCTCGACATGCGTCGCGATATACCAGCGGTTTCCGGCCGGGTCCATAACAGCAGCGGTCCTGTCGCCGTAAAACTCGTGGCGCGGCTCTTGCAGGGAATTGCCGCCTGCTTCTACCGCTCGCCGATAGACCCGATCGACTTCTTCGACGTACATGTACAAGGTGACGGCTTCGGCTTTATAGGATCCGCGCGCCGCGCCCATCATGAGCATGGAATCACCGATCTTGACCGATGCATGGGATACGGTCCCGTCCGGCGCCACATTCCAATCGAACTTTTTCGCATCGAATGCCCGTTCCAGGAATTCCGAAAGTAGCGAAACGTCCGGAACGACCAGATAAGGCGTGATTGTGTGATATCCGTCAGGCACGGGTTTAATACTGACCATGGGAGCCTCCTCGCGCTTTGCATTATAATCAGGCATCCAATGGAGGAAACAGATTGGGTCTCCCTGCCGCACGTCTGACGGACCCGACGGTACACGGGGGAATCATCACAGCGCCGGGCTGCCCCACCGTCCTCATCGGGGGACTCCCGGCGGCGCGCATCACTGACATTCACACCTGCCCCATGGTCACGGGTATTGTTCCCCACGTCGGAGGTCCGATTGTCCTCGGATCGTTCACTGTTCTGGTCGGCGGACTACCTCAGGCGCGTCAGACCGATATGCTCGTCTGCGTAGGGCCTCCCGATACGATCCTGATGGGTTGTCCGACGGTGCTTGTCGGCATGGTCGGGGGCGGGGCGGGATTCGCGTCCATGGGCTCCGGGCTGAGCGGCGGTTAGATTTCCCCTGCATGCCGCTGCATCTGGAAATCATCGAAGGCCCCGCCAAAGGCCGCAGGCTCGATATACCGGTCGGGAAAGCGATCACCGTAGGGCGTACCAAGCGATCCATGGTGAGTTTCGCCGAAGATGAATGGATGTCCGGTTTGCACTTCGCCCTAGCCTTGCGAAACGGCACGATTTACCTTTCCAATCTCAGCAAGACCAATGGCACGGAATTGAACGGCGCCCGGACCGAATCCGCGGCTTTGAAACCGGGGGACAAGGTGAAGGCCGGGCAAACCGTGTTTTCCGTGATTGCCCCTCCGCCCGGGCCCTTTCCGGCACAGTTCCGAATTGGCGGGTGGGGATTCGAGACCGTCCCGGAGGGATGGGAATTTGTTGAAGGAGTCGGATTCAAACATCCGGCTCTGGAACCTTTTCGCGCCAATATGTCCGGGGTGGAAGAGGCGCTGCCGCAAGGCCACACTCTCAGTTCCTATGTCGAGTTGCAGATGCAACTTGGCCGGCAGCATATACCAGGAGCGGAATTCAAGGGGCCGGTGGCGACGAAGGTGCGCGGCGCCGAGGAGGCGCGCGCGTTGAGCCTGGCAGCTCCTGTCCGGGATAAGGGACCAGCGCTACAGAACCAGATTTACGCGCTGCACAGAAACATTGTGGGTGTTTTCACCGCCACCGCTCTGGAAAACCAGGCTCAGCTACTGCGAGATGCAATGAAAGCTATCCTGAAGGGCCTGAGTTTTCATCAGACGTAGGCTGCCAACTCGGTAATCGCGTAAGCTGACATCATAGTTGAGGGCTCGATTACATGATCCGAACTCAAATTAGGCTGGATGCGACCGAGTACAAACTTTTGAAAGAGCAATCGCGAGCGTTGGGAGTTTCTCTTGAGGAGATCATCCGGCGTGCGATTCGTGATGTGCTCCCTCACGATAATAGGGGTGCCTGGATGCGCTTCGCCGGTCTTGTTGAGTCGGGCGATTCCAGATTGAGCCAGTCGGTCGACGAAGTCGCTTACGGCGTGGAGCCTTGAAGGAGGCTCTTCGGGTCGACGCCCCGCGACCGGATATGTCACTGACTGGAGTATCTCTGGTGGTTTAGATCCGTACCTGGATTTTTCTCGCCTCGATAATCAAAGAGGACATGAAACCCACCGCAATCGTAATCGGCAGCGGACCAAACGGCCTCGCAGGGGCCATCACGCTGGCGCAAGCCGGGTTTGATGTGGAAGTTCAGGAAGCTTCTGAACAGCCCGGCGGCGGAGCGCGTTCCGGAGAGCTGACTCTTCCCGGTTTCGTCCACGACCTTGGCTCCGCGGTTCATCCGCTTGCGGTAGGCTCTCCCTTCTTCTCTCGATTGCCGTTACACGATCATGGCCTGACCTGGATCTGGCCCTCTGCCCAACTTGCCCATCCGTTGGATGATGGCACCGCCATCACGCTCGAATTCGATATCGGCCAAACCGCTTCCCAACTGGGACCTGACGGTCCGGCCTATCGCAAGCTCTTCGAACCGTTGGTGGAGCATTGGCCCGCGCTCGCGCGCGACGTGCTTCGCCCGCTCCGGTTCCCGAGCCATCCCGTTTTGCTTGCACAATTTGGCTTGCGAGCCGTCCAGCCTTGTACGGCAGTTGCGAAGGCGCTCTTTCGGACGGAGATGGCGCGGGCGCTGTTCGCCGGAATATGTGCGCACTCCACTTTGCGGCTGGAAGCGCCGTTGAGCGCCGCCTTCGGCATGATCCTGGGCGCAGCGGGCCATGCGGTTGGCTGGCCCGTCCCGAAAGGAGGAGCCCAGAGCATATCTAATGCTCTGATCGGGTTATTGGGCTCGTTGGGTGGCCGGCTTGTTACGTCCTCTCCCGTCCGCTCGCTGGACCAGATCCGAGGCCACGATCTGACACTCTGCGATATCACGCCACGGCAGTTTCTTGTGCTCGCGGATGGCGAACTTCGCCGCCCGTTCCGCCAGTTGCTTGAGCGGTACGAGTACGGTCCCGGCGTCTGCAAAGTGGATTGGGCTTTGCGCGAACCCATTCCGTGGCGCGCCAAAGAGTGCTCCAGGTCCGCAACTGTACACCTGGGCGGCTCATTGGACGAAATTGCCGCCTCGGAGCGAGCCGCAAATGAAGGACACGCCCCCGAACGCCCGTTTGTGCTGCTTGCCCAGCCCACGCTGTTCGATCCGAGCCGCGCTCCCGCCGGCCAACATACTGCCTGGGCCTACTGCCATGTTCCGAACGGCTGGACGGGATCGGCGCTCGATCAAATCGAAGCCCAGATTGAGCGCTTCGCTCCCGGCTTTCGCGAATGCGTTCTGGCGAGGATGGTGCGGGGCCCAGCGGACATGCAGTGCTGGAATTCCAACCTGGTCGGCGGGGATATAAACGGCGGGGTACCGAATATAAAGCAGTTTGCCCTCAGACCCACCTGGCGGCGCTATGGCACGCCCCTGAAAGGGGTATACTTCTGCTCCTCGTCGACTCCACCGGGCGGCGGCGTGCACGGTATGTGCGGCTACTGGGCAGCGCAGTGGGCGTTGAAGTACTTCAGAGGGAGAGCCTGAGAAAAATCGCGCCGGGGGTTGGAGTTGAAGAATACGGCCCCACGCGGCAAAAACCAAGCCGGCTGTACATTTGTAACGCGGCTGCCATGGACTTCAGCGTGTCGCCATACATCTCCCGGTAGCCCGCTGTGCGGGCCTCTTGGACCAATTGGCGCAGAAGAGCCCGACCGACGCCTTGGCCTCGATATTCCGCGCGGACGTAAAGTCTCTTCGCCTCGCAGGCGTGTTCGGTAAGCGGACGCAAAGCTACGGTGCCTGCCGGTTCACCATGACAAACAGCAAGCAGCAACCGTCCTCCCGGAGGAGCATAAACACCGGGAAGTGTTTTGCGCTCGCCGGCAAAATCCTGGAAACTAAGCGGCAGCCCGAGAGAATCCCAATACTCGTCCCAGAGCGTTCGGATCGCATCGACATCCCGGCTGGACGCTAACACGATATCGAGTCCCGTAGGCAACTGTCTCCCAGTGTCTCGCTTCCGAAAAAATCCTTGGCGACAATTGGAACAATGAACAGATCTTTCCGGGGCATTCTTCTAGCGCTAGGATTGTCGTTCGGTACGTGCGCTTTCACCCAAAGTCTTCCTGCACTCGCCGGCGTTTCGCTTTACAAGCAGACGACACCGGCAAACCAATCGGGAAACCAGTCGGGAAACCAGCCGGCAAACCAGCAGAAGCCTCCTCAACCCGGTGTACCCGCACACAGCGCCGATACGAAGCCCTCGAATGCCGTCAAGCCCAATGGCCAGATAATTCCGCCAGCACAACAGCAGCCCAAGCGCATTCTCGGGGTAATGCCCAATTACCGTGCGGTAAGCGCCGGCGCCATTCCGCCGCCACCCACGCCTATGGAAGCCTTCAAGATTGCGACACAGAACAGCTTCGATTATTCGGCGTTTGTCTTCACGGGCTTCACTTCTGGAATAGCCGAGGCGCAGAAGGCGCACCCGCAGCTCGGGACGGGCTTATCGGGCTTTTGGGGGTATTACTGGCGCGGATTCGTCGATAAAACAGATGGCAATTACCTGGTGATCTTTGCCATGCCCACAATATTCCATCAGGACGAACGCTACTACGCCATGGGAAAAGGTCCCATCTGGAAGCGCGCCCTCTATTCGGCGACGCGCGTTCTGATCACTCCCGACTATCAGGGGCACAACAGCTTCAATGCTTCCGAGTTGCTGGGACGCGGCCTTGCACAGGCGATTTCGACTACGTATTATCCCAGCCAGGATCGCACTGTCAGTGAGGTTGCGACGAAGTGGGGATACTCAGTGATGCGAGATGCGCTGACGAATACGTTCCGTGAATTCTGGCCGGATATTGCCGTACATGTATTGCACCGCCATCCATAAACAGGCACTGCCTTCACAGGACCTCCTTAACCACTGAGCCAAGCTTCAAATATTCATCCAGATTGTGAGATTTTAAAAAGTACCGGTTCGCTCCAAGGCGAGCTGCCTGCGCCCTGTCATTCGGCGCATCAGAAGAAGTGATAATAATCACCGGCACACACGAGCAGCGAGCGCTCTCCCTGAGGCGGCGCAGCACTTCGGTTCCACTCGCGCGAGGCAGGTTCAGATCGAGAAGTACAACTTGCGGGCAGGGAGCCAACGGATTCGCATCAGCCGCCTCTACAAATTCAATGGCCTTCTCACCATCCTGTGCGACAAAGATCTCCGTTTCGATACCTCCGTGTTCAAGGGCCGTCCGCACGAAGAGAACATCGGCCGGATTGTCTTCAACCAGAAGCATTCTCAAAGGAGTCCTGTTCATCTGTCCATCGCCATAGAGGTTATTCGTTGCACCGGGGCAGAGTGAATCTGAAATCGCTGCCCTGACCCGGCTGCGATTCCACCCAGATCCTGCCCCCGTGACGTTCTACAATCTTCTGGCATATTGCCAATCCGACACCTGTTCCCGGATACTCAGCTTGACCGTGCAGCCGTTTGAAAAGCCTGAACACCAGATTGCTGTATTGGGGGCTGATTCCGATGCCGTTGTCCTTTACCGAAAAGCACCAAAAGCCATTTACTTCCTCCACGGAGATTCTAATCCGGGGCACTTCGGCGCTACGATATTTGATCGCGTTGCTAATCAGGTTCTGGAAAAGTTGTTGCAAGTGCACCGGCTCAACCGCGACCTTCGGCAAATCGTCATACAGAACAGCCGCATCGTTCGAATGTATAGCGGCGCGCAAATTGGATAGAGCGTTTCCAATGGCCGCTTCCACCGGCGCCGGCAATACGGCTCGGGTCCGGGTGCTTGATACGTCCATATACGCGAGAAGGTCTTTTACCAGGTCCGACATCCGGGCAGCGCCGTCCACGATGTATTCGATGAATTCCTCGGCTTGCGCATCCAGCCGGCCCCGATAGTTTCTCTGAAGCATTTGGCTGTACAAGGACAGGTTTCTGAGGGGTTCCTGAAGATCGTGGCTGGCGGAATAAGCGAATACGCTCAGATCATCGTTCGCACCCCGCAAGGCTTCATTGGATCTTTCTAGCGCTTGTTCGGCCTGTCTGCGCTCAGAAACGTCACGCGCGTTTACCAGGATTCCACTTACGGCGGGATCGCCAAGCAGATTCGTCACTATTCCATCCAGCAGCCGCAGTGAACCATCCCGATGGCGGAAATGCAATTCGAAACGCCTCAGCGTAGATGGCGCGGCATGGCTATCGGAAAAGGTCTGGTCAGCGGTTGAGACATCCCGGGGGTCGATGAGTTCCCGGATCGATCTTCCGGCTAATAATTCCGGCGGGTAACCCAGTACGTGGTCGGATGACGGGCTGACGTACAGCAGTTCATTGGTTGCGCTGACGAGAAAAATGAGATCCGAGGCGTTCTCGATCAGCGATCGAAATCGAGCTTCATTTTGACGCAACTGGCCATAGAGATTCGCTAATTCGGAAGCCGCGCGGTTGAACGCGGCCGCAAGCTCCGACAATTCATCACCGCCCTTTACGGTGATTCGCGACTGAAATTGTCCGGCCGCCAGGGCCCGCGTACCCGCGCTAAGGGTAGCGAGAGGTCCGGTAATGCTGCGCGTCACTGCCAGTCCCAAGACCGCGGCTGCCAAAAGGCTCAGGATGCCGGCCGCCACGAGGACCTGGAAGGCTTGCTGCTCCGAGTGAGCGATGTCTTCGAAGAGCTGGTTCTGGGCGTCTAGCAAGTCCACATCCGCCTCGCGCATCAGAGTCTCAGCGACATCGTCCGTATGGTCCACCTGGTTCGCGAGCCGCCCGTCCAATGCGACCCAGTCCCCAGCCCGAGCGAGTTCGATCAGTACGGAAATCCGTTGAGGCAAGGAGACGACCATCTCACTGAGGCTGTCCACAATGAGTTCTTCGCGCCCGCTGGCCGGCTTGATTTCTCGCAGCGTGCTGGTTGCCGGGGCCGTGCCGAACTGAAAGGCACGGAGCAACCTTCGCGCCTCGGCCTCGAAATGTGCCGGCCGCCGCTCGTCCGCTGCACGGTGCATCCGGCTCATGAAGGTGAGCAGATCGTTGTTGAGCCGAAGCACCGCGGTAAACCGCCGCTCCGCCGCGGAAATCTTCGTAACCTGCGTACGAACCCGCTGAAAATGCCAGAAAGAAATTGCCGTGCCCGCAAACATCAGCAACAGAACACAGGCGAAGGCCAGGCGCAGGCGCAATTCGATTCTCAGATTATCGAGAAGCGCTAAACCGGGGAAACCGCGCATACGTTACTTGTCGCCAGAGGCGGAGCCAGTCATCAGAGCGGCCAACTCCTTTTCGAGGCGGTCCAAGGCGGTTTCCGGCGAGCAGCGACGGGCTAAAGCGCGATGTATGGCCTCGTAATAGGCTCGTGACACCGCCGAATATTTCCCGCCGGCAACGGAAGAGGGCCGCGAAACCCAGTCTTTCGGGCCGGTGTGTTCTATAATCGCGGCCTCCGGAACCGATCTCAATACTTCTGGGTCTCTATAGAGTCCCGGCGTGGCCGGAAGATAGCCTTCCTGGATCGCCCGCGCTTTCTGAATCCTGCGGCTCGTGAGATAGAGCACTAGTTCCGCTGCCTCGCGCGGATGAGCGGAGTAGCGTGAAACAGCCAGTTGGAAGCCACCTATAGCCTGAGCGCGTCCGTGCGGGCCGGCGGGTAGCAAGGTTACATTAAAACGCCCGCGCACCACCGAATCGATCTCATTATTGGCGCGATAGCCGCTGGTCCAGTACCTCAGGAAAGCCGCATTCCCCGAACGAAATACATTCAAACTGTCGGCTTCTGTATAGGAGAGCACGCTAGGGGGCGATATCGAACCGACCCAGGCGCTTGCCATTCGGAGCGCCTCCGCGGTTTGGGGATTGTTGACGCGAACCGTTCCATCCGGTTCGATAATTTGTCCCCCGCCGAATGACGCTTGCCATTCCAGCGCATTGCATGTCAGGCCCTCGTAAGCGCCACCCTGCCATACGTAGCCCCAGAACGAACCGCGGCCCGCTCTGCGTTCGCCCCTTTGAATGCGGGCCGCCATTCTCTCCAATTCCTTCCACGTCTCCGGGGGCCCCCGGTAACCATACTTTTTCAGCAGGTCGGTCCGGTAGTAGAGCAGGCCCGCATTCAGATAGAAAGGAAGGCTTACGATCCGTCCGTCAATGGTGTCGTTCTGGATCAGTTTCGGTAAGGTGGCGCGAAGGTGTTCTTTACTGAGAAAAGGGCGCAGATCGAGGAGGTCCTGATGCAGAGTTCCGGGCCAGACGATGTCGAGCAAGTAGACGTCCGGGGTGCTGAAGTGATGATCCAGAGCGTGCCGGATCAGCTCAACTTGATCGGTTGAATTCCCCCAGGCCGGAATGAACTCTACTTGAACACCCGCTTCCCTGCTAAACTCCGCCAGTCCCTCCCTGGACAGTTGCTCGGCGGCTTGATAGGCGAATCCAGCCACGGTTAAGGTGATTTTTTCGGAAGGCTTGGCAGGAAGCGGCGCGCAGAATTCTCCAATGAGCCCAAAGCCAAGGAGCAGGCGAAGTAAATGCTTCCCCGGAACCAAACGGCGGAGGACGGACCCGGCCAGAGCTTTTCTTTCTGGAACCGGCCAATGGCACAAAAAGACCGTCACAGCAAGGATGTAGAGCCAGTTAATTAGAACCCAATTATAATGTGTAGCGCCGCGAATGTCGCGCACGCCGGCCTTATCCGCCCACTTTCTCCTTCGTGCAGACCAGTTTCATATCTACACCCCCGCGCGGTGTGCTGATCCGGCTTGCAACCGTGAGCGTGTTTCCATCTTTAGAGAGATCCCAGCGGTCCACAATGTCTTCCTCTTCGCCCTTCGAATCCTTCATGCTCGTGCGGATCACCAGGGTGGGACCGTCCCAAAACGCCTTGCTCTCTGCTTCACGGCCGTTAATGACATTCTTCGTGACCGATCCGTCGGTGAAATAAGAGACATCGGAACTGGAAGTCTTGACGCCGCTGGTCTGAACAGTGTGAACATTCATCGTCTGGAGGTGCTGATCGATGACACGAACGATCATGTCGGGCACATGGAAGGCGCCAAAGTTGCTTTGGTCCTTGACCATCCTCCAGCGACCCGAGAAGTCGGTTCTCGGTGGAGATCCGGCAGTCTGCGCCAGCAGCAGCGGAAGGAAAAGCAGCAAAGCGGCGGCCGCTCCCAAAGTGACTCGAATCGTGGGTCTGGGCGTCATTTCTTGACCGCGATCAGCACGACCAGCAGAATCAACACGATTGAAAGGACGGCGAGAATTGCGAAAAAGAGGATCAGCTTCTTGTTGGAAGGGGCAGTAACCGCCGCGGCCTGAGCAGGCGCGGGCAGGGCCGGAGGTTTTGGCACATTTAGTGCGGGCGCTTTTACCTGCGGAATAGCCGGAATCTTTGGCAGAGCGAGATTCGGAGGGCCACCACTCGGAGCGGGGGGCGGACCTGCATCCCCGACAGGCCGATTACCCTGGATCACCATGGTGTACTCGCTGGGACCCTTGGGAGCAAACGACGGGGCGGCCTGCGGCACCCCCAGCGGCTTGGTTCCGCGCAATGGATCGTCCGTCGCAAGTGAGACGGGTGCAGCCGCAGCGTCCGGTATGGGCCCCTGTGGCTGCTGCTCTGCGGGGGAGCTCACGCCAGGGCCAAAGATTTTGGTGTATTCGCCAGGCTCCTGGCGGTCGGACTCTAGCGGCTTCGGCGTGTCGGTCCGGTAAACGGGACCCGGCGAATCGGGTTTCGGATTTGGGTAGTCTGCGAAGACGTTTTCCGACTTCGGCGCTTCGGCATTCGGCTGAGAGAACATTCGCGTAAACTCACCGGGCTCCGAAGCCTTCTGCGAAACCGGCGGCATCGGCGTATGCGGCCGCTGTACGAATCCACCTCTCGATGGTTTGTCCGGACCGCGCTTTATTTCCGGACCCCGAGCCGCTTTGTCGGCAGGGCGGGGCAACCCCTCCTGAAAAAATCGGGTGAACTCACCGGGCTCATTTGGCGCATTGGGCGCGGCCGCCGGTGTTGAGGAATGCTCGGGCCGCGCAGCTTGCGGAGTAAAGCTCCGAAAGACACGAGTAAACTCCCCTGGCTCACCTGGCGCGGAAGCGGGGGGTGGAGGAGAAACCGCGGGCTTTTCCGGCTCATTGAGGGATGGCGGCGATCCAGACTTCGAGCCTTTCGGTAGACTGCCCGAAAACATTCGTGTAAATTCGCCCGGTTCAGATTCATCCGGTTGCGGCCCCTGCGGCTTTACCGCCGGCGATTGCTTCGGAACCGCATTTACTGGCGCGCGCTCCTCGCCAGATGGGGAGCCGGCGGCCCGGTTGAGCTCGAATTGCAGCCACTCGCGAAGGATAAGACAGCGCGGCTCGCTTTCGGTCACTACGTACCAGAAGCCCTGGTCGTCGCCAAAGTCGAGCACTAGTTTGCGCGCTTCCGACGAGCGCAGCAGAACGGTCGTCAGCATGCGCAAGAGGGCAGTTTGTTGGGCCTGTTCTTCCGTGCAAGATACGCGATGCACGAATACTTCGCGCCCGGTACCGGCTTCGCGGGCCCGAAACGTTTGCACGGGACCCGGAACGATCTGCTCCGTTTTCTGATATTTGCCCCCGAGGAACTCGAGTGTCTCCATAACGCTCCTTGACAGTCGCGGTTCTGTCACGATAATCAAGCGGTTGCAGGCGGATACGGATTACGCGCTGCGACGATGCTTTGTTTACCACTATGATAGAAAGTCGGTAACCACGAATATTTTGTGCGAAATCTTTCAAGAATTGTTTGGTCAGAGGGCATGTATCTGGGCCCACACCATTTTCAGGCCCAGAGCCGCTATTTCGAAGATGCCGTCCATTTCGCGGCTGACTCGCTATGGTTCAGCCCGTTCGGCTTTCTTGGCTATGAGCTGAATGCGGAGGCGCTTCGAAACGGAACGCTGGTCCTGACGCATGCACGAGGTGTTTTCGAAGACGGCCTGCTGTTCGATATGCCGGCATCGGATCCGCTGCCCGAGCCCCGCGCCGTAGACCCGCTGTTCCCTCCAACGTCCGACTCTGTGCTTGCATTTCTCGCCGTGCCGCAGCGCAAGCAGTTGGGCGGAAATTGCGCACTGGATGTTAAGGGCGCCTCGAACGGGACCCGCTTCATTGCCGAGGAGCACCCGGTCTTCGATGAAATCACCGGCGGGGACGAAAAGCCGGTCCGTTTCGGGCGGAAGAATATCCGATTTCTGTTCGAGGGCGAGAAGAGTGACGGTTGGCAACTGCATCCGGTGGCGCGCATCCTACGTGACGGCGCAGGACACTTCATCTTCGATGAGAAGTTCATTCCTCCCGTGCTTCGTTTCAGCGCAAGCGAAGCTTTGATGGGAATGACGCGCCGCCTGATGGATATACTGACCCAGAAGAACGCTTCGTTTTCCGGCGCAACCCGCGGCTACGATCGCCAGCAGAGCGGAATGTCGGCTCAGCAGATTGCAAGCTTCTGGTTTCTTCATGCCGTCAATAGCGGACTCGCCGCACTGCGTCATCTGTACCTTTCGAAGCAGGGCCATCCGGAAGAGCTTTTCATGGAGATGCTGCGGTTAGGCGGCGCGCTTTGCACGTTCGGACTGCAATCGTCGCCCGCCGATCTTCCGGTCTATGATCATCTGGATCTGCAGGCCTGTTTTGAGCCGCTCGACCGGCATATCCGCGAGCACCTGGAACTGGTCATCCCGACAAACTGCGTCTCCATCCCGCTTGAGCAGGTGGACCGTTACTTCTGGGAGGGTGAAATCAGCGATACGCGATGTTTTGGGCGGTCGCGCTGGTTCTTCTCCATCAGTTCCAACATTGGAGAGGCGGAGCTGATAACCGGCACTCCAGCTCTAGTGAAGGTCTGCTCATCCCGATTTGTTCCGGAACTTGTGAAGCGGGCCCTGCCAGGGCTTCAGTTGTCGCACGTGAGCAGTCCACCCTCCTCGCTTTCTCCCCGGATTACGAATCAATATTTCTCGTTAAACCGGGTTGGCCCCTGCTGGGACGATCTGGTGGAAAAGCGCCGTGTCGGTGTATACGTTCCCGGCGACATTCCGCATCCGGAACTGGAATTGCTAGTTCTACTCGAGTCCTAAGGATTTCATGGCTACGACACCTCAGAGCGGCTCGCCGCCCCCGGCGCAGCATACTCTTACGAAGCGCTACGAAAATTTAGCGCTCCTTTTTCAGGAGGCACTCACGGTAGTGGAGCGCCTACGGGCGAATCGGCAGCGGGTGGCTGACCCCGAGACCTTCCGGGCGCAGATCCGCAACGCTTTGAAGACCGCGGAGCAGGAAGCGCAGCGGCGTGGTTACAGCGCCGAGGACGTGCGCGTCGCGACCTTCGCGGTAGTGGCTTTCCTCGATGAATCCATTCTGAACTCGCAGAATCCCATCTTTGCCGATTGGCCTCGCAAGCCACTGCAGGAGGAGCTGTTTGGCGTGCATGTGGCGGGCGAGATCTTCTTTCGGAACGTCGAGCGGCTCTTGAGCCGCCAGGATTCTCAACCGCTGGCCGATCTCCTGGAACTCTACCAGCTTTGCCTTCTGCTTGGCTTCCGCGGACGCTACAGCTTTACCGGCGCCGCCGAAGTCCGTTCCATTTCCTCGCAGATCGAAGAGAAGATCCGCAGGATTCGCGGTGTGCCGCCCGATCCGGTCTGGCAGGTCACATCCCAAGCCATCAGGCCGGCCGGCGACAGGTGGATTCCCATGCTTGGGTGGATCGCAGTGGGCTGTTTCGTGCTGGCCGTGATTCTGTTTGTAGTTTTCAAAATCTCGTTATCCTCTTCGGCGGGCGAGTTGCGGACGATAGCGGCGGGAACGGGGCTATGAGAGCCTCGCGCAAAACGGAGCGCAGCAGGCGCCGCGGAAAGCCGAGTGACTCTCCTTATCTGGCGGCGCTGCCCGCGCCCTTTGCGCTTTTGAGGAAGCCCCGATGAAATTCACCCGCTCTGTCTGGATCGCCATTCTCGTGCTGGTCATCTGGCTCGCCTTCAGTTGGTTTCTGGGCCCGTGGGTCGGCCTGAAGCCTCCGGCTCTGCACTATTTGCGAGTTGGGCTTTCGTTTATAGGCATCATTGGCTTTATTGGCTATCTCCTGCTGCGCCCCAAGGGACAAACCGACACGCCGCCAGGCGCATCTGCCGATGCCGCTGCCGAACTCGATCACAATTTCGCGGAAGCCTCGCGGCGGATACAAGCTGCAACGGGTAATAAGCGGCTGGAGTCGCTGCCGGCCGTGTTCATCCTCGGCGACAGCGGTGCCGCCAAAACGAGCATTGTTGCAAAATCCGGACTTGAGCCGGAGTTGCTTGCCGGACAGGCTTTTCAGGACGCCACGGTTGCGCCCACCCGCGGCGTGATTCTCTGGTATGCACGCAACTGTCTCTTCATTGACCCCTCCGGCGCGGTTCTTGCCGACGCTGCCACCCGTCGAAAGCTCTTTAAGAAGCTGCCGCCGGTCCGGATGAATGCGGTGCTGGCGGCCAAGGTCCCCGCCACGCGCGCCGTGCTCTTCACGGTGGATTGCGAGACCTTTCTGCAAACCGGAGGCGCGGAGGCGCTCGCCGCAAAGGCACGCCAGTTTCAGGGCGTTCTAAACGAGCTTTCGCAGGAGTTGGGTTCGAGCTTCCCGGTTTACGTGTTGTTCACGAAGGCCGACAAGATCCCCTATTTCCGCGACTTCGTTGAAAACCTGACCGAAGCGGAGGCGTCCGAAATTCTCGGGGTCACCCTTCCTCTGCTGGCGGACACGGGCCAAGGGGTTTACGCCGAGCAGCAGACTCGTCATCTCTCCGAAGCCTTTCAGGATTTGTACTATTCGCTTGCGGACAAGCGCCGCGCGTACCTAGGCCGCGAACATGACCCCGCCAGGCTCCCTAATATCTACGAATTTCCGCGCGAGTTTGCAAAGCTGCGTTCCCTCCTGGTGCAGTTCCTGGTGGATATTTGCCGTCCCAGCCAATTGGGGACAAGCCCCTTTCTCAGAGGTTTCTATTTCACCGGTGTGCGGCCGGTCAGCGTTGCGGATCTTACACCAGCCGCCCAAGTGGTTGCCGATGATCATCAAGACTTCGATGTGGGCGCAACCCGAATCTTTACGCGCGGGCCCGCACCCAGCCGCATGGCCGCGGAAGTGCGCGAACCCGGTTCACGCAAAATCCCGCAATGGGTCTTCCTGAGACACCTGTTCCCCGATGTCATCCTGGCAGACCGGCCCGCAGGCGTTATCGCGCAGCGCAATGTAAAAGTTTATGTGGCCCGCCGCATTCTGCTTGGCGCCATCGCATCTCTTGGCCTGTTCCTTTGCGCCTGGTGGATCATCTCCTACCGGAATAACAGCAGACTGGTTGACGATGCAGTAAGCTCCGCCCGGGGGATCCCATCGATCAGCCTGGCATCCGGCCAACTCGCCTCGGTCGATTCCCTTGAACAGCTGACGCGTGTCAAGGACACGCTAGCCATCCTCGATGGGTATGCAAAGAATGGCGTCCCGTTCAGCTACGATCTGTTTCTTTACGCCGGCGATTCGATTCGCGAGCCGCTGCAGACCACCTATTTTGCCTATTTCCGCAAGCTACTGCTAACGCCCACGCAGCAAACGCTCACCGGCATATGCAGCAAACCCGAGAACTACGACGCGCAAGGTTACCGGTATGTTTATGATTCTCTGAAAGCCTATCTCATCACCACAAACCACCACGAAAAGAGCACGCCGGAGTTTCTAACACCGGTGCTGATGCAGCACTGGCAACAGGATCAGCAGGTGGACACGCAAAGACAGGACCTGGCGCGCCAGAATTTCCAGTTTTATGCCGAACACCTGGCGGATAGCAATCCGTACCCCAGATTTGCGACGCCCGATGCGAATGCCGTAGACACAGCGCGCGCGTATCTGAATAAGTTGCCACTTGAGGAACGCGTCTATCAGGCCATGCTGGTGGCAGCAGGAACCGGCCTCAAGCCGATCATCTTCAACGTCGATTTTCCGGGTTCTCGCGAAACCATTATTAACGGCTATAAGGTCGATCCTGCTTTCACGAAGGCAGGGTATGCGAATTTTGCAAAACAACTGCAGGACCCGGAGAAATATCTTTACGGCGAGACCTGGGTGTTGGGCGAACAGGCGCTCGGAAATTTCGATCGCCGAACTGTGCTCGGTCATATTTCGAGCCGTTACAACCAGGAATTCGAAAAAACCTGGCAGTCCTATCTGAACGCAACGGCCGTTGTAGGTTATTCGAGCGTGCCGGATGCTGCTAATAAGCTCCAGCAGATGACGAGTCCCAAATCACCGCTGCTCCAAGTGTTTTGCGTGGCGTCCGACAACACCGCCGCAAACAAGCAACTGCCTCCGCAGGCATTCCAACCGGTTCAGTTTGTTACTCCGCCGGGTTGTTTCGACAAGCCGCTGGTAGGCCAGGGCAATGGCACTTACATGCAGAGCCTCGGCACGCTGCAGGGCGCGCTGCAAGCCGTTGGGCCGATTGACCGGGCCGATCCGAACAATGTGACCGCGGCGAACAACGCGGCAACCCAAGCGCAGAATGCCGTGACCACGCTTGCTTTCAACTTTGCGCCGGATCCCAATGATCCGAAAACGGTGGTCCTGAACAAGACCGCGAACATTCTTCGTGAGCCGATCACTCGCGTTCCACCACTGCTTAGAGGCGCGGGGGCCGGCCCCATCAATGCCGCCGCGGGCAATGTATGTGCTTCCATTGCGCCCATGTTGAGGAAGTACCCCTTCAACCCGCACGCTGCCTCAGAGGCGACTCTTCAAGAAGTGACCGATTTCCTCAAGCCGAACGACGGCCGTTTGTGGCAGCTTTATAACGCCAGTCTGAAGCAATATCTCATTCCCTCAGGCAGCGAATACGCGCCGGCAGCGGGCCAGCAACTCTCCGTCACTCCGGCCTTTTTGCGTTTCTTCAACCGGGCAGCCCATATGTCGCAAGCGCTGTACCCAGCGAACGCGCCCCAGCCGAACCTGACCTTCTCGATGCAGGTACTGCCTTCGCAGGACGTAACTCATCTGACCCTGGTCATCGACGGCCAAACCCTGAGCACCGACCTGAAGACTGGTCCCAAATCGCAGACGTTCTCCTGGCCGGGATCGGCTCAGGGAGTATCGCTCGGAGTTGGATTTGCAGGGGGTGGAGAGCTCAGTGTGGTTCAGACAACCGGGCTTTGGGCTCTCTGGCATTTCCTGGATTCCGGAGAGGCCCTGCAGTCTTCGGGCAATCAGCTCCAGTTGGAATGGATTTTGAAGAGTTCGGCAGGCCAGACGTCAATGATTAACGGCCATCCGGCAGCAATCCGATTTGCCTTGGATGCACAGAGCTCACAAGTATTTAACCGGCAGTATTTCAGCGGGCTTGCCTGCACCAGCAAGGCGGTGCAATAGGCGATGCCTAACTGGCGGGTCCAGGCGGACCCGCGCGGACCAGGCGGTCCGCCCCACCTCAAAACTCGGCGACGATGAGGGTCAGTTCATCGCTGAGATCGTTGCCCCATTTGTAGCGGCCAAGCTTCAAGTCGCGCTCGTCCGGCTGCATCGGTGAAAGCTGGTCGATATCGGCACCTACGAAGTTATCGAGCTTGAAGAAGTAGGATTTCTGCCGCACTAAATACTTGTAGGCGCCGCGGATTGAAACCAGCATCGGAAGCGGCTGGCCGTTCCAATAGCCCTGTGCCCGCCAGGCCTCATCGGTTAAATAACTCGACATGGCGAAAAACGACCGTTTGATAGCCGATACCTGCCCGCCGACGGCGATTGTTTTATGCGGAGGAAGCAACTCCAGCGGCAGGCTGGACTGCACGATCAGGCATGGATCCACCTTGCCCATTCCCTTCAGCTCCGCGGCGCATGGGATCACTGTTTTGGGCGGCAAAAGAACGGTCCTGGGCAGTTTGAGCGCCACAGCATCGTCGTAGAGGGATTCGCCATTAGGGCCCCGTAGCGCCAGACCATACTTACTTTGCAAGTCTGCAATGGTTTCTCGCGCCTTATCGAGTGTCTCGGCCCTGCTCTTCAATCGTGTCCTCCCGCATGTTATTGTGCGACAACCAGCAACCTGAATGTGCCTGGAATGATTTTGGGCCTCGGGTGAGGGTTCTCCGCGGTGGGCGCCGGCCTTTCACCGAACTCCGCATCAGACAGATAAATTGTGTGCGTCTTCAGATCCAGCGCCATGGTTCGCGCGCCGCGCTGCGTCTGGACGTTTTGAAACACGCTGTATTTATCCGCGGATTCCTGCCTGATGACGGTCAGAGTTCCATCGCCTCCATTCGAAGAAAATGCAAGTTTCGAGCCCGGATCGAACGCCGCGGCATCGGTGCCCTCGCCGGTGGGAACCGTGGTAATCACCTTTCCACTATCTGCGTCCACGACCGCCATAATTTTGTTCTCGCAAACCGGAAAGAGTCTGCGATGCGCAGTATCGATTGCCAAGCCCGAGGGCGATTCGCACGGCGCAAGCGGCCACCGATTCTTGATCTGAAGGGTCTTCGGGTCGAAGCGCACCAGTTCGCTCTTGTCTTCGATGTTCACAAATACGTTGCCCTGGCCATCCGTTGCGGGAAACTCCGGTTTGCCACCTAAGGCCATGGTTCCCGCGACTTGACCCGTTTTCGCGTCAATCGCGGTCATGTTTGCGCTGCGACCATTAAACGCAAATACCCGTTTGCTATATGGATCATAGAGAATCCCATCCGGATTGGTCCCGGTTTTCACATTCGAGATCACCGAAAGGTTATTCAAATCGAAGATAGTTACCTGGTTATCGCGGCCGTCGCTGATAAAGCCGCGGTTGAACTCAGGTGCGATAGCGATACCATGAACGCCATTGGTATTCGGAACCTTCCCCATCACGGTCCCGCTGTCCAGATTCAGAACATCGACTTCCGTAGCGTGCGAGACATACAGGCGGCGGTTCGGCGAATCCGCGTAGAGGTAATCCCAACCTCCCGCCCCCGGTATGGGGATCGTCTTCACCACTTTGTATAACCCGGCGCCGGAGATGCTCAACGCAACTGCAAAAAGGGCCAGCGATGATCGGAAGAGCATAAGGAACCGTTGGTTTGGCCCGATTGTATCATCGTTCTCACGGAAATCGATTTCGATTGACATTGTTCCTGCTTTGCCCTCAGACTTACCGAAGAGAACTCACAAATGTCCGATTTGACGGTAACAAACTGGTTTGGCGATCTGGTTTCACATCCGCAGGTGATTGTCGATGCGAATTCAGTGGATGACATTGTCAAGATTTTCAAGAATCCGGGCCAATATCCGTCGCCTGTCCGGGCGGTTGGCTCGAATCACTCCACGGCTCCCTGCGGCGTAGCCGACGGGGGCACGTTGATACGGATGAAGATGAACCGGATTCTGAACATAGGAGCCGATACTCTCACGGTGGAGGCGGGCGCCATTCACATCGATATGGCGCAGGAGCTCGAAAAACACAATCTGCAGTTTTATGTGAACACGGAGATCGGACGTCTCAGCGCCGGGAGCGCGGCTTGTGCGGGAACCAAAGACGGTTCGTTTCCGGGCGAATACGGGCAAGTTGGGTCGTATGTTACGGGGGTCAAGATGGTCCTTCCGTCAGGCGATCTCCTTACCGTGACGGATGAGCAGCCTGAGCTCATGCAGAAAGTACGCTCGAGTTACGGAACGTTCGGCATTATTTATGAAGTTACTTACAAAATCCGTCCTTTGCTACCGATGCACGTCCATCACAAAACATATAAGCTGGCGGAATTTGTCAGCGCCTTGCCGGAATTGAAGGCGCTGAATTATTCGATGATGTACTACATCTTTCCCTTCGACGATCTGATTACCGTAGAGTTCCGGAAGTACAATCCGGGAGCCAAGGGCGATCCCAACCGGACCGCATGGGCGCTGCGTAACTATATCTGGGGGACTTCGGGTCCAAAATTCGGGCACGATATCGAGCAGACAGTTTCCGTGCCGTCCATTCGCTATGGAATCATCGACAGCTTCAATGCCGCGTGGCGGTTCAAGCTGGAGAACATCGTTTCAAGCGATTACACTATCCCCGGCGATCAAATCATTCGGTATCCGGAGGTGTCCGACGATAGCCGGTACACATTCAGTCTGTTTGCATTCGACGAACGGCAATATTCGCAAACAATAACGGAATTCTTTCAGTTCTGCCGCGACTACTACAACCAGCATGGCTACCGGTGCAATCTGTTGGACGTGGGATATCGCATCGCGCAGGATCAAAAGGCGCTGCTTTCGTACTCGTTTGATGGGCCGGTGATGACCATTGACCCGGTATCGACCGGCAATCCGGGCTGGAAAGAATTTCTCGGCGCCTATAACCAGTTTTGCAGCGACCGCAATGGAAAACCCCTGCTGAACCAGACCTTCGGCGTCACGCCGGAAATGGCGAAGAAGGCGTTCGGCAAAAGGCTCGCCGAGTTCGAGGAAACGCGGAAGGCCTATGATCCCGGCAACCGCCTGCTGAACAATTACTTTCGGTCGGTATTGAGCGGGTATATTTAGCACAGAACCGCTCGGATATGAAAAAATCAATCGGCGACAATATTTTTCCGGAGGGCATGAGCTTCGAAGACGGCCTTAAGCTGTTAAAACGGGCCGGATATGACGGTGTAGAACTCTGGCTCGGGGACCGGCCATGGTTTCAAATGGAGGCCAGCGATGCCGACCTTCGGCAGCTTTTCACAAAGGTGCAGGATGCGGGCCTGGAGGTCTCCGATGTGGCAAACTCGCTGGACTGGGAAGAGAACGTTTCCGCGCGCGATCCCAAGAAGCGGGATGCGGCGTTCCGCCATATCAAAAGACAGATTGAAGCCGCACAGATATTCAAGTGTGATGCGATTCTGGTCGTGGCCGGCCTGGTGACGAGCGAAGAGCCATACAACGGCGTTTACGCGCGTACGGTGCATTCGCTGCAGGAATTAGCACAGACGGCGGGAAAAGCCGGGGTGAAAATTGGGGTCGAGAACTGTAACTCGGAACAGAAATTCCTGTTGAGCCCGCGTGAGTTTTACACGTTTCTGAACGACGTTAACAATCCATGGGTGGGCATCCATCTGGATGTGGGCAACATTCACGATACGGGCTTCGCGGAGCAATGGATTCAAATACACGCCACTCGCATCACGCGGATGCATATGAAGGACGTTCATAAGCACCGGGGGCGTTGTGGTAAGCAAAGCGTCTACACGAACATTTTTCTCGGCGACAACGACTGGCGCGCTATTCGCACCGCAATGACGAAGATCGGCTATAACGGATGGCTGATCGCCGAAATGGAAGCGAGATACCGCTATGCGCCCGATCAGCAGGTCTTCGACACCGCAGCGGCCTTGAACCGGCTGATCTCCGGCAATCTCTAGCCCCTGATTGGAGTTCGCGCGAGTATCAATGCCGGTCGCGATTGCCACGATCGGGGCGCCGTTCGCCGGGCCGAACCTCGTGATGCTCGACGCGCGGTCCTGATGGGCGGCGGTATGCGTACGGAGAAACATAATCGCGGCGATTTCTCCAGTTCCGGTCCCAATCGCGATGGTTTACGAGAATATCGTGATCGCGCCAACCGAATGCGATTCCGCCCCAGCCCCATGGCGCGAACGCGGCACCGACCGTTACCATCGGGCCGAAGCGGATCGCGCCACTTGCATAGAAACCGGGGCGCGGCCGGACGAACACAACGCGCGGGTTGTAATAAGGCACGTAATAATAGCCGGGCGTGACAGGCACAATTTCGATGTCCCCCGGGCCTCGGGTAATAACTCGAGCGTACTGGCCATCCCGAAGGTATCCGTAATCATAAGCCTCCTGCCGCATGCGCTGCACAGCGTCCATGACATCGCCGCGTTGTAGCAGCACGGCGTTGCCTAACTCCTGGGTCCACCCTATATACTGCGCCATATAATTCAGCACATTCGGGAAAGGTAACAGCGCGAGAACACTAGGGTCCCACGACAAATTGTCATCTTCGATGGCACGCGCCAATTCATCGCCCCTGAGGTTCATATGTTCGTTTGCCCAGCCGGCGGCGTCCGGAATCTCGTTCGAAAACGTGGCCGCGGTCAGGACCTGGGCGAGCAGTCCGTCCGGATACAGCGCGATGGACTGAACCATCTGATCAAGCTGCTGGGGCGGCAGCAATGGCGGCTGGCTATATTGCGGCGGCGGATACTGCTGATTCTGCGCGGGTGGGTATTGGCTCTGTTGCTGTGGATATTGTCCCTGCGGATACTGCGGCGGGGGATACTGGCTCTGCGACGGCGGGTACTGCTGGGTCTGCGGGTACTGGGGTGGGGGTGGGTTTTGCGGGTACTGACCCTGCGCAAAACCGGGGGCCGCTGCACAGACTGCCGCTAAAAAAGCCACTGCGAAGGTGGAAATTAATCTATGTGTTCGCATATCGAAGTTCGGCTAGCAAGAATGCCTATTCAAAGGACGCTGGAACTTATGTAGTGGATACGGACGCGCTTGGCAGGCCGGATTAATCTTGATTAAGCAAAGCGTAACGGTACGATGTGGAAAGGTTACGACAGAAGCGCACACGCCGAAATCCGAGAGAACATGATTCTATCCGCCAGCAGACCTCGCAGACAATTTCTTCTTAAAGCCGCGTGCGCGATTATGATTGGCACGGTTTTATCGGCTGCTATCTGGGCAAGTTCGGACTCCCATTCCGCACGGGAGGCGGCCCAGATCAATCCGAACGCGATGTCGATTGACTTGAATCGCGGCGCCAGCGGTCTGACCCGCTATTTTGCCGCGATTCGCACGCGAGCCAGCATTCTGATGGTGACAGCGCATCCGGATGACGAAGATGGAGGCATGCTGGCCTATGAAACACGCGGGCTAGGCGCGCGCGGCACATTATTGACGCTGAATCGCGGAGAAGGCGGCCAGAATGCGATGTCCGGAGATTTATACGATGCACTCGGCCTGGTACGCACTCAGGAACTGATGACTTCGGACCGTTATTACGGCGTAGACCAGTACTGGACGCGGGTGATTGATTACGGCTTTTCAAAAACGCGCGAAGAGGCACTCCAAAAGTGGGGCTATGAGCGTGTGCTCTCGGATGTTGTACGAGTGGTGCGCATGACGCGACCGCTGGTGATTACCTCGGTATTTGCGGGCGCGCCTACGGATGGACACGGTAATCATCAGGTATCCGGGCAGATGGCGCAGGAGGCGTTTGTTGCCGCCGGAGACCCGAACCGCTTTCCCGAACAGATCCGGGAAGGACTGCGTCCGTGGCAACCCTTGAAGGTCTACGCGCGCGTCCCCTTCTTTTCGCCGACCAAGAATCATACGATTTACGATTACGCCACCGATAAATACGTGCCGATCCGCTTCCGCGACTATGTGAATAAGACGTGGATGACGGAAAGACCCGCCACGAACGTCACGATTCCGGAAGGCGCGGCCGATTATGCCGCCGGCTTGACATTCCAGCAGATCGGGCGAGCTGGATGGGGATATCAGAAGAGCCAGAACGGCGGCGGAACCATCCCGCAACCTTCGCTTTACAGCGCGCCGTATCATCGCTATGGATCACGGGTTCCTGCGCCCGAAAAGGAGAACTCGTTTTACGACGGCATTGATGTATCGCTGATGGGAATTGCATCGCTGGCGACCGGCGATACTGCGTTTTTGAAAGCAGGTCTGGAGAAGCTCTCGAAGGTTGGCGAAGATGCAATGGATCATTATAGGCCCGCTAATCCGGCCAGTATCGCTCCGATGCTTGCGGATGGTTTGCAGTCGACCCGTACGCTTATTCAACAAGTGCAAGCGAGCAGCCTGGCGGAGCCGGGAAAGGGCGATGTAACATTCGAGCTCCAGGTAAAAGAGAAACAATTCGCAAAGGCATTGGCGCTGGCGCTCGGCATCTCTTTCGACGCAGTTGTCGCGCCGGAGAAAGAGCCCACCGGACCGTTTGCCCGGTTCCGCGGGGGATGGCAGACCTTCACGATCGCTATCCCGGGACAATCGTTCGCGGTTGAGACCCACCTGTTGAATAAGAGCCCGCTCTCGGTTCGCATCGAGGGCATCGAAGTGCAGCCGGCATACGACAAGCCATGGAGGATCAAGCTGGAGAACGCCGCTCCGTCCGAACTGCCCGGGGGCAAGGACGTGCATCTGCGCTTTGCCGTAACTGCACCCGAGGATGCAAATCTTACCAAGGCATATTTCTGGCGTCCCGATGAAGAGCAGCCGTATTACAACATCAGCGACGAGCGATTCCTGAATCTCTCCGAGTCGCCTTATCCGCTCTGGGCCGGCGTCCGTCTCAAATACGACGGTGCGGACTTTGAAATTCGTAAAGTAGTGCAAACGAATCAGCGCATAGAAGGCACCGGGATGGTGCAGGAGCCGCTGCTCATGGCCCCGGCCATATCGGTCTGGGTTTCGCGCCCAGCCGGCGCGGTCCCCTTAGCGGCTAAATCGTTCGGCTTCATGTGCACGCTACACAGCAACGTTAAAGGGCCGGCCAATGGAGTGCTGCGCCTGAGCTTGCCGCCCGGCTGGCAATCCACTCCCGCGGAGTGTCCGTTCCATTTTGCTCGCGACGGCGAAAACGACGATGTGACGTTTCAGGTAAAGCCGCAAACCGTGAAGGAGCAGGATTACGAAATCAAGGCGGTTGCCGAATACGAGGGTAAGACCTACGAACAGGGTTATCGGCTGGTGGGCTACTCGGGCGTGCGGCCCTACCCTTTATACCGTCCGGCTGAATACAAGGCGGTGGGCGTGGATGTGAAGACCGCTCCCGAACTGCGCATCGGATTCTTTCCGGGCACGGGCGATGACGTGCCGCAAGCACTGCAAGATCTCGGCTTGCACCCGCAGATTCTATCCCCTGGCGACCTGCAATCGGGGAACTTAAGTCAATTCGACGCCATCGTGCTGGGTGTGCGAGCGTACGCGGTGAGGCCCGAACTGAGGGCGGCTAACAATCGGCTGCTTGATTACGTGAAGAACGGCGGCGCCCTGATTGTTCAATACAATTTGCAGAACTTCGAAGGCGACTACGGCCCGTATCCGTTTACCTTGGGCGAAAATCCGCAGAAAGTAGTGGATGAGAATTCGACGGTCAAGCTGCTGGATCCCCAAAACCCGCTTCTAAGCTGGCCGAATCGGATTACGGCCGCCGATTTCCACGGCTGGCAGGAGGAGCGTGGGCACGGCTTCATGCACAAGTGGGACCCGCGCTACAAAGCACTGATCGAAACGCACGATCCGAACCAAGATCCGCAATCGGGTGGACTACTGCTGGCTCACTATGGGAAAGGCATCTATGTTTACGACGCCTTTGCTCTCTACCGCCAGCTTCCGGCGGGTGTTCCGGGCGCATATCGGATTTTGGCGAACCTGGTCAGCGCGGGGAAGAACCCGGAGTGGAAGTGAGATTCCGTTAAATCCGCACCTTTGTCTCGAATGGCGTAATCTATCGTGACAGGTGCATACGATGTCAAGACCGCTCTTCCTGGTTGCTTTGCCCGTACTTCTAGCCTGTACATGCAGCGCCTTTGCGAAATCAAAAATCCCGGAATTCCCGGATCCCGCCGTGGATGTAACGGGCGCGGCCGCGCAAGGGCCGCAAAGGGCTGTACTGGCGGGCGGTTGCTTCTGGGGAGTGGAGGGCGTGTTCGAGAGGATTAAAGGCGTAACAAACGTAGTTTCTGGGTTTGCCGGAGGAGCGAAGTCGACGGCCCACTATGAAGAGGTCAGCACCGGCAGGACTGGTCATGCGGAGTCCGTTGAAATCACTTATGATCCTTCCCAGATCACCTATGGACAATTACTCAAAGTGTTTTTTTCGGTTGTTCATGATCCGACGGAGCGGAACCGGCAGGGCCCGGATGTTGGGACGCAGTATCGTTCGGCAATCTTCTATACAAACGATGAGCAGAGGAACGTTGCGGAGGCGTACATCAAGCAGTTAGACGAAGCGAAGATCTTCCGGCACCCGATTGTCACGCAAGTTGCTCCGCTGAAAGGCTTCTACGCGGCGGAAAAGTATCATCAGCACTTTCTCGACCACAACATGACATATCCCTACATCGTGTACAACGACCTGCCGAAGCTGGCCGCATTAAAGAAGTATTATCCGCAGCTTTGCAAACGCTAACGGGACTGAACCTATTTTTTGGGTGAGGAGGAGTCCTTTTTCGCTTCCGCGGTTACGGACTGATTCAATCCAGGAGCAGACCCGATTTCGAGGATTCGGATGGCGCGGGGCGTGCGATCGTACTGGCTCAGTTTTCGCGCCTCGCTCGAAACGTTCTTGTATTTGGCCTGGACCTTGTAGTCGATAGAGAAGCTCAGATCCTCGAAGTTGTAATGGCCGCCATTCTTGGTAAAGAAGGTTTCTTTTTCATGGGTCTTCGTGTTGGTTAACGTGACCACTGCGCCTTCGAGCGGCGTGCCGGAATCGTCGACGACTTGACCCGTGACCGTGCGCGACGTTGGAGTTTTTTCTTTCTTTTTGATGAGCGGGCGGTGGTTATCCAGGAAAACATTGGGCTTATCGGCCGGGTTCGAATCGGCCGTCTGCTGCCCGGCTGCGCCGGCCGCCAAGGCGGCAAGTATCAAAATCGCAAGGGCCGTCTGCTTCGTGTACCTCATAATCGGGGGCTTGTTTGTATCGTAGCAATGAACGGCCTGATGCCGACCTCTGCGTCAATTTGCGCTACGATTCGTGATCATGTCCTTCGGTAACGCCAAAGTGCTGTCCTTTGAGAGCCGACGCTCCAAGGAGATTGCGGAACTGATCCGCATCAATGGCGGTGAACCGTTCGTAGCGCCGGCGCTGGTCGAGGTTCCGCTGGAACACAACGAAGCGGCCTTCGCCTTCGCGGACCGGCTGTACGCCGGCGAATTCGACATGATGATCTTTCTGACCGGTGTGGGCGCCAGGCTTCTGCGGCGGGTGCTCGCGTCGCGCGAGAGTGAAGAGCGATTTCTAGATGCTTTGCGGAAAGTCACTACAGTTGTTCGCGGTCCCAAGCCGGCGGCGGTATTACGCGAATGGCAGGTGCCGGTCACGATCTCGGTTCCCGAGCCTAACACGTGGCGCGAACTGTTGGCGGTACTCGAAGCGCGACCTGAGAAATCTGTAGCGGTCCAGGAATACGGCCGTTCCAATCGGGAACTGACGGAGGGCTTGGAACGGCAAGGCCGCCGGGTGACGACGGTTCCCGTCTATCAATGGCGTTTGCCCGATGATGTGGGTCCGTTGGACGAGGCGCTGCGCGAGTTGCTGAAAGGCAGTTTTCGCGCGGTACTTTTCACCACGGGTGTCCAGATTGAGCACTTTCTGGATTTCGCCGGCCAGCGGAAGCAGCGCGAGGCTGCGATTGCTGCACTGCGGGAATTATTCATTGCCTCCATCGGGCCTACTTGTACCGAATCACTGAGGGAATGCGGGCTGGCGCCGGCGCTCGAGCCGAGCCACCCGAAGATGGGCATTTTGGTGCGCGAAGCGGCGGCAAAGTTCGCAGAGCAGCAGGCTCTGCCGGGACAGAAGCGCGCCGGCAATTGAGGCCAGGATGCAACGAAGCCGCCGGATTTGCTTCTAACAGGGGTGAAACGGTTATCCGCTACCGGCGCGGTCGCGCTAGCTGTTCTGTGCGCTCCTATGATGCGAGCTCAAAGCAGCGGATCAGAAGAGACCATCACGATCGATCCCAGCGCGCCCACGCATCCGTTCCCGCACTTCTGGGAACAGATATTCGGCTCCGGACGCGCGGTGCTCAGCTTGCGCCAGGATTACCGCTCCGACCTACGCAAGGTAAAGGACGCAACCGGCTTTGGGTATATCCGGTTTCACGCCATCCTGGACGACGATATCGGCGTTTACGACGAGGATCGCGATGGCAATCCGGTTTACAATTTCTCCTACGTCGATCAAATCTACGATGGTCTTCTTCAAAACGGGGTCCGGCCTTTTGTTGAGCTAAGTTTCATGCCGCGGAAGCTCGCCGCCAATCTCGCGCCGCATCCGTTCTGGTACAAGCCGCTGCCGTCTCCGCCCAAGAATCCCGGCAAATGGGCCGCCCTGATTGAAACCTTCGTGGCGCATCTGGAGAATCGCTACGGGAAGAACGAAGTGGAGCGTTGGTATTTCGAAGTGTGGAATGAGCCGAATATCGATTTCTGGGACGGCGTTCCGAAGCAGCAAACTTATTTCGCCCTGTATGATGAAACCGCAAAGGCGATCAAAGCGGTCGATCCGAAACTGCGCGTCGGCGGTCCTGCAACCGCGCAAGCAGCTTGGGTGGACGCCTTCATTGCCCATTGCACGCAGGATCATATCCCGTTCGACTTTGTTTCTACGCACGTATACGGGAACGATACGTCGCAGGATGTCTTCGGCCGGAGCGAGCCGATTGCACGCCGCGACATGGTTGCGCGGGCCGCTAAAAAAGTGTTCGACCAGGTGAAGGCGTCGGCCGCGCCGAAGACGCCGATCATCTGGTCGGAGTACAACGCGACGTACATGAACCAGCCCGAAGTGACGGACAGCGCCTTCATGGGGCCGTGGCTGGCGAATAATATTCGTGAGAGCGATGGATTAGCGAACAGCATGGCCTATTGGTGCTTCTCCGATGTGTTCGAAGAGCAGGGCGTGGTGAAAACGCCGTTTTATGGAGGCTACGGCCTAATCGCCGAGCGGGGCATTCCGAAAGCCGCCTTTCGCGCCTTCGAGCTGCTGCACGAACTGGGTGACCGGCGTGTAACCGTTGACTCAGAAGATGCGCTGGTCACCGAGCGCGGAGACGGCACTTTCGAAATTGCGCTGTGGAACTACGCCGAGCCCGGCGAGACTGTTCCGGCGAAAGCGTTTCATCTGAATGTGAAGGGCGCGGGGGCGAGAGAGTACCGCATGCGGGTTGTCGGTCCCGGGAATGGGTCAGCGTTGGAGGCGTGGCAGAAAATGGGAAGCCCGGCTTATCCGACGGTTACGCAGATTCAGGAACTGGTGAGGGCGTCAGCACTGAAGCCTGTTCAGACCGGCTCGACCGCCCAGCCAATTGTCCTAGGCCCGCAAACACTGGCGGTTCTCGAGCTCGGGAAACGTTAAGGCGGCGCGTAGCCGCACTACTTCGCCGATCACGAAGACCGCCGGGCTCTGCACTTCGATCTGAGCCGCGGCAACGGCCCCGAGAGTGCTTTCTACGATCCTTTCGTCCGGCAGGGTTCCACGTTCGATAAAGGCAACGGGTTCTTGCCCGTCACGACCCGCGGCAATGAGCGACTGCGCTATGAACTCGCGATTGCGAACGCCCATCAGAATGACCAGGGTGTCGATTTTGGCGTATTTGCTCCATTGCTCCGTGCGCCCCTGATGGCAATGCGCGGTGATGACGGCGAAGCTTTGGGCCACGCCGCGGTAGGTCAACGGAATGCCGGCCAAACCCGGAACCGCAATGGCAGAGCTAACGCCCGGAATCAACTCGACCTCGATACCGTGTTCCAGCGCCAGCGCCCATTCCTCAGCACCGCGCCCAAATACGAGTGGATCGCCGCCTTTCAAACGGCCAATCGTTCTACCCACAAGAGCGTGCGTTCTGATTAGGTCGAAGATTTTGCTTTGGGTGTGATCCTGCTCGCCTTCATGCTTGCCGACGTAAATCAAGTGGGCATCCGGACGCGCGAACTGCAACGTCTCTTTGCCGATGAGCCGGTCGTATAAAATCACATCGCATTCGCGCAGAACCCGAACGGCCTTCAAGGTCAGGAGTTCGGGATCTCCGGGGCCGGCGCCGATCAGGTACAGCTTGCCTAGACTTGATTCCGCCTGCAAAATAGTGAACCGCTCTTATTCCAGATTAGCGGGCAGGCGGTCTATCGCGAAGAATGTCGCTCACGACTTCAAACTTATAGCCGAGATCTTTGAGCACGGGAACGATGGTCCGAACCGCCATTAAAGTCTGGCTAGTGTCCGGGTTACGCTGCACGCCGCGGCCGTCGTGAAGGCAGATAATGCCGCCGGGAAACGAGCGCGCCAGGACGTAATCTGAGATACGCTTCGCGGGCCAACGCCAATCGTATCCCATAACGGTCCACATGACGCCTAACAACGAAAGCTTGTGCTGAACGGCTCGCATTCCGGGCCAGCGAAAGCCATACGGAGGCCGGAGCAGCATCGGGGTAATGCCGGTTTCGAACTGAATGATTTTCTGCGCTTCTGTAATCTCCCGATCAATGAACTCCGGCGACCGGAACGTCAATCGAGGATGGGAAAACGTATGGTTTCCGATTTCGTGACCGGCGGCAACGACGTGTCCGGCGATGTGAGGGAACCGCTGGACATTCATCCCGCACTGGAAAAAAGTAGCCATCGCGCCTTCGGAATCGAGGTAGTCCAGGAGCGCGAGGGTGCCTTCGGTAGGCCCATCGTCAAAGGTCAGCGCGATGGACTTTCTCCCGCTTGCGCCGCGGTATACGGACGGCCCAAAGAGTTGCGATGATTTTGAAACGCTGCCGTAAGCGGCGGCCGCGGAAACTCCACCCAGCATGGCTCCGGCAGTAAATCCTGCGAACGTCAATGCGCGCATTCAGCTTAACCTAACACCTCTGAAACGTTATCTCGCGATGGCTAATCGCGGACCTTCTCACGCGGCGGAGCCGATGCGTGGAAGCGGGTACGCACACGATCCGCGTAGATTTTCAACAATTCCTCTACCCGGTCGCGATAGGGTGATTTTACAATAAAGCCGACATGGTGCCGGCGATGCATCCGCCAGACCAGTTCCGGATCCAGGAAGGACGAGGTGTCGGGCCATTCCTGGCGGGCAAGGGAGACCAGGAGTCCGGCATAATCGCGGCGCTCAGGCGGAAGGATATACGGGGTGTTCCGGGCGGCCGCGAGTTCTACGTTCGCCCACTCCGCCCATAGGTTGATGCCGGTGGCGGCTTCAATCAAATCTGAAATATGAGCGCCCCCGACCCTGGCGGAGGTCTCGAGGAAATAAAAAGCTCCGTCTGCATGCGAGCGGATGAACTCGGTATGGGAGACGCCGTCGGTCAGCTCAAATGCTTTCAGCACATGTTCATTCATGGCCCGCAGGGCGCGGTCCGGCTCACAGCCGCGCTCAAGAAGCCGCGTGGTGAAGATACCGCCGGACGTGGTGACTTCCAGCGGCGGCGTTCCGTAGGCGCTCGATACCGCGTAGACCATTTCGCCGCGATGCCAGATGGAATCGACATGAAAAATGTCGCCGGAAACAAAGCGCTCCAGCACAAAGAAGGACTGCTGGTCGCCGACGCTGTGAATGCGATCCCAAAGCTCCTGCCGGCCCTCAAACTTCTTGATTCCGATCGCGCCTGCCATCAGCCGGGGCTTTAGAACCCAGGGCGGCGGCACTGTATCCACGAACCGCGTGATCTTTTCGAAATTGAAAGCCGCGGTGAACTCCGGTACTCGGATATCGTTCTCCGCCGCGCGCATCCTCATGGCGAGCTTGTCGCGGAAATATCGAGTTGCCGTTTCGCCTAAGCCGGGGAGTCGCAAATGCTCGCGCAGGAGCGCGGCCTTTTCCAGATCGAAATCGTCGAGCGGAACGATTCTGTCCAACTGAGTGGTCCGGCAGAGGTGGCTGACAGCGAGGAGCATGTGCTGCAGATTCCATTCATGCTCTTCGTCCGGCATGTAGAAAATGTCGTCCAGGCTCTCGCGCGGCCATTTCGCCGTATCCTGAAGACTGAGAGATGTCAACAGGAGAACGCGGCATCCCTGGCGCTTCGCTTCCTGCAGAAATTTGTGGCCTTTGTCGTAACTGGCCAGGCACAGCACGGTCAAGGGCGGCATGATCTATTCTTATTACTTTAAGCCTTGTAACTTCGCGCTCTCCGGCGTCGAAAAAGTTTGTAGATGCAAAAGCTAAGACTCAAGCATTTGCTTGCGGTCCGGTGGTTTCATTGGATCAATTTTCCGCTGCTGTTGCTCATGATCTGGAGCGGCATTCTGATCTATTGGGCCTTTCCGATTTACAGTATCGGCCCGCTGCATTTCTTTCCTGAATGGTTCTACTCCGCATTCAACGTCCCGCAGCGGCTTGCGGAAGGCATGGCGCTGCATTTCTTTTTTATGTGGTTCTTCGTGATCAACGGAGTCGCGTACCTGATATATACGGCGGCTTCGGGCGAGTGGCGCTTCCTCGTTCCGCGGTCCTGGTCGGCATTTCGCGACGCCTGGCAGGTCGTTCTGCACGACCTTCATCTCCGCAAGACCGTGCCGCCCCAGGACAAATACAATGCGGCCCAGCAGATTACATACTCTGCCATCATCCTGATGGGTATCGGTTCGGTTCTGAGCGGATTCGCGATCTATAAGCCTGCCCAACTCTCCTGGCTCGCGATGCTATTTGGCGGATACCAGGGCGCGCGGTGCGTGCATTTTGTGCTCGCGGCCGGATACGTAGTCTTTTTTGTTGTCCATGTCGCGCAAGTGGCGCTCGCCGGGTGGAACAATTTTCGAAGCATGGTGATCGGCTACGAGGTAGTGAACGACCATGAATGACCGCCACCGTGAAATCGTTCTTCCCGAACCCGAGGCGAGACGCGAACTGAGCCGGCGGACGCGGCGCGATTTTCTTATCGCAGGGATCGCCGCTGTTGGCGGCGTGGGCGCTTACGAATGGATTACGAAAGCGCATTCCGTGAATGAAGCGCCCTGGCCACAGCGCAAAGTTCTCGACCTGAACGGCAGGATCGCGCGCGCTTACCTGAGCGACTCTCATTTGATGCCTGCCTATTCGCCCAACCAGGTTGGGCCAATCAAGGTCAACGGCGATATCGGAATCGATCAGGATTTCGATCCGAGCAAGTGGCGCCTTCAGGTCGCTTGCGGAGAAGACGACCCGTCAGTAAATCTTCAGCTCCCGGACGTCGCCAGTCTTCCGAAGATCAATATGACGACACGCTTCTGCTGCATTGAGGGCTGGAGCGTGATCCAATCGTGGGGAGGTGTGCGCTTTTCCGATTTCACGAAAAAGTATCTCCCTCCCGGTCAAAAGCTGCCGCAGTATGTCTATATGGCAACACCTGGTGAAGACTACTACGTTGGGTTGGACATGAAGAGCGCGTTGCATCCGCAGACATTGCTGGCGTACGAGCATAACGGGCAGCCGCTCGAGCGCCAACATGGGGCGCCGCTCCGGCTAGTGATTCCGGTGAAGTACGGTATAAAAAACATAAAGCGCATCGGGCTGATCCGGTACACGAACGAGAGGCCGGATGACTATTGGGCAGAAGAGGGATACGACTGGTTCGCCGGTCTTT
>JAICXK010000383.1 GCA_025980435.1 Bryobacteraceae bacterium | reverse complement strand
GATCCCGTTCATTTGGTCCTTGACGCGGAGTTTCAACTTCTTGATCGTTTGCTCCTTGAGCTCGTCCTCAGGAGTAACGTGAGGTTTGGACTCAATCTCTTCAACCTGATGTTTCAAATGCGCATGCTGCTCGGCAAGCGTACGGAATTGCTCATTGGTAGAGAGCAGATGCGCTTTCAACTCTTCGTCTTGCGTGTGTTGCTCCATGAAAGGGTTCTCCTTTGTTGAGAGGCCACGCCGAGTCCGGTTCTGGCTTGTTTGCGGGAGAATCTGGCCCGGTGGGTGTGAATGCATTTTCGCTTCAGCTTTCACTGCGAATGGTCACCAGGGGCCATCCGCACTTCAACTATTAGCATTTTTTCATTTGCATGACAATAGCGCCTTCACTGGGTCGCTGGTAGTACTCTGAGCGTCGGCCGGATTCGATGAAGCCGAAACGGCGGTAAAGCGCCCGAGCCGCCAGGTTGGATTCCCGAACTTCCAGAAAATAAACGGCCTTATGGCGGAGTTCGTACCGCAGCAGAGTACTGGCTATTCCCATTCCCCGAAATGGAGGGGAGACGGCCAGGTTCAGGATCTCGCGCTCGGATAATCCGCCGGCGGCATCGTGAAACGTTTCGCGGGAAACCAGAAATCCGGCTGCACGGCCGTTCAACTCCGCGACGATGCATTCGTCCGTCAGAAAGTCCTTCGCGCGCCAATGCGCGTCCGAAAACGACTCGTGCTCGATGTCGAGCAGAGCGGAAACATCGGCTGGCGTGGCCGGGCGAATGGTCGGCTTCACTGAAGCTCGAGGCTGGTAACATTGCCCGCGGTGTGACGGACATCGTCCGTTTGCGCAACATAAGCTGCCGCGATCCGTCGCGAGGGGGTTTGGAGTCCGCAGGCGAGCTTTAGGGAAGCGGTATCCGAAAGAAATAGATCCAGTACCTTGCTGCCGGTTTTGATCGAGAGCCGGGCGCCATGATTCAGGCAATCGACCCGCGTGAGCAGGCCGCGGACTTTTCTGGAAGCTAGGGAATCCCAGGGCACGACGTTGGAGGGCTGGGCTCCGCCGCTGGCGGCATCGACTGACTGATTGGCAGCCTTTTCGGCAGCGCGAATACGAGCGGCTTCGCTGTCCTGGGCCCTCTGGTCGGCCAGATGGACGGCGTCCCGCTCGCGCCGGCGCTCCTGTTCGGCGGCATCCAGGCGCTCCTGTTCGGATGCGAGGCGCGCCTGGTGGATGCGCTCGCGCTCGGCCTCGGTAGGAGCGGAATTCTCGGCTCGCAGCCAGGATCCCTGTGCGGCGGAAGCCTGCCCGTTCGCGGTCTCTACATGAGCGAGTTCCAGCCAATAACTTGTCGCGCGAGGATCCAGTTGCGTAGCTTTTTTCAGCAGCCCCTCCTTTTCGGCGGGATTGGTCGACAGCCCGGCCTGCAGGAAAATTGGCTCGCCCCACAGCGGATTCAGTTGCGCGGCCTTCTTGAGTAGCGGCAACGCTTGGTCGGGCGGCAGGTTCTTCGCTTTTGCAATGTACGCGGGGGCCTGGTTCCCGCCTGCCTCCATGACCTCCTGCAGACTACCTTCGAGAGAATGCCGGCCGAAATCGCGCTTTGGATCGAGCGGCCGTCCCGAGACCGAAACCGGCTGCCAGTTACCGGAGGCGAGATTGGCGGCAGCCTCCTGCTCCAGAGTCTTGAAATCCTTCCCAAACGCGTTCCGCTCGGCGACCTGCACGGAACTGCCACTCTTCAGAGTCGCGAGAAAGATATGAAAGCTGGACCCGTATTCGAACTTTGTCGCCAACAGTTGCACGCGGGCCCAGGCGAGATCGGGATGCTGCGGCGCCCCTCCCCAGGTCACACGGCTCCCATGCGCTTCGAGCGTGTCGAACAGCGCGCGTAGACCGGATTCCACTTCAGGCGGGAGGCGGGGCGTATTGGCATCCAGCAGGATACCGGCGACGTCACCCAGCGGCATGCGGGCTTTGGGTTCGGCGACGAGCACATATTGCCCGTTTTGCCAAACGAACTGCACTTGCTCCGGGTTCGTTCCGGTATTCTTGCTTGTGAGAACGACGCGGATCGGCCAGAGGCTCTGCAAATCCTGCGATTCCAACAAACCGCCTAAAACCCAACGGACCTGTTCAAGCTGGGTAAGCGCTTCGCGCGCTGCGCCGGTATCGCTATCGGTCAGGATGAAAAACGGCCCGATATTCAGTTGCGTCCAATGATCTTTTGCCGAAGCGAGAAGGGCACAGCAAAAAAACGAAACAAAGCCAATTCGGGCTGGAATTGCAATCTTCAGACTGATAGTTTAGCGTATTTTATTCATAGCGTAGGGACACTAGGGGATCAACGCGGGTGGCACGCCGGGCCGGGATCAGGCACGCGACCGTCCCGATAACCGCGATGACCAGGATCACACTGATCATCGTTAGCGGGTCGTCCGGTTTTACACCCCATAATTGATTCGCAATGAGGCGGTTCAAGAACACGCTCGCGACTACTCCAATAGCCAGCCCAATAGAGACGAGCAGTGCACCCGTGCGAAGCACGATCAGAAAGACATTTTGCTCGGTTGCGCCAAGGGCCATCCGAATTCCAATTTCATGGGTCTGTTGGGAGACCATGTAGGCCAGCACGCTATATGCGCCGATGGCGACAAGAATCAAGCCGATTACCGCGAAGATCGACAGAATCGTCAACGTAAACTGTGGGCCCGAGTACGAGAACGATTTGAGATAGCCTTTCATCGTCCCCGTGAGAGTCAGGGCCACGCCGCGGTCTACTGCCCAGATCTCGCGTCGGACAGAGTTTTGCAAAGCGAGCGGATCGACTGCCGTTCGGATGAGGATGCCGCGCTCGTAGAAGCCGGTGAGCGTGTAAGGAATCAAAACTTCCGGGAGGACCGGCTCCTGAATGCCCTGATTCTTGGCGTCACTGATGACACCCACAATCGTGAACGATGGATCCTTCACCGGGTCCGGAATTGTGCCGAGATCTTTGAGAACAACCTGGCGGCCGATGGGGTCGTCCTTTCCGAAGAACTTTTGGACGAGCGTCTCGTTCACCACAGCGACGTGGCGTCGATCGGAGACCTCCTGTTCCGTGAGCACGCGCCCGCGAAGCAGCTTGAGACCCACGGTCGGGAAGTAGCCCTCACTGCAAAGCTGATAGATGGCCCTCCATTTCTCGGAATGCGATTTGCCTGGCACGTCCGCTTCGCTTCCAATCCCTCCGTAGGGAGGAAGCGTGCTGGTTTCAGTCGCGGCAATGACGCCCGGCAGAGTCTTGAGCCGCTGCAATAACTGCTGATAAAAATGCTGCACCTGGGGAGCCGTCTTGTAGCGATCTTTCGGGAGCGGAAGCCGGATCACCAGGACGTTGTCGGGGTTGAGCCCCAAGTCGACGGTCTGTAGCGCCACCATGGTTCGCATGAGGAGACCCGCCCCGGCAAGCAGAATCAGCGATAGTGCGATCTCGCTAATGACGAGTAACTTGCGTAAACCGCCGTGCCGGAAGCCGCCGCTCACTCCTTTGCCGGAATCTTTCAGAGGTTCGGCAAGCTGCTTTCGCGAGGCATGTAGAGCGGGGGCCAGTCCCGCAACAAATGTGGTGAGCGCGGCAATGGCGAGGCTGAACAACAGGACGCACCAATTGAGGGTGATAACTGCCTCAGAGGGTATGGTGTTATCCGGGATCATTAAGACCAGCGCTTTCACGCCCGCATAGGCGAGAAGGCAACCGAGCAAAAGGCCGCCGGTGGTCAGCAGCGCGCTCTCGACCAGCATTTGCCGGGCAATGCGCCAG
>JAICXK010000309.1 GCA_025980435.1 Bryobacteraceae bacterium | reverse complement strand
CCGAGTTGGAGCGGAAAATCGGCCAACAGGCATTGGAGATCGATTTTTTGAAGCGGTGCTTGCAGCGCATCGAAGAACAGCGGATGCTGCAGGCGTTAACTGGAAAGCCGCAATTTACGCACAGGTCCGGCAAGAAATGAGTCGTGCCGAACTGCCAGTCGAGCACATGTGCGCTCTGGCGAGCGTGAGCCGAAGAGGCTTCTACCGGTTCGACCCGGATGGGAAGCCAGCCGAGCGCGATATGGGTCTGCGGGACGCGATTCAGCGAATCGCGCTCGAAATGCCGAGCTATGGGCGGCCGCGGATCATCGCCGAATTGCGGCGGCGCGGTTGGAAGGTGGCGGCGTCTCGAACCGCCGCACGGCAACCACGCGCGCCGACTCGCGCTGCGGCCGAAGCCAGTCCGTCAGGATCGTATAGCCGCCGCTGTAATTCCGTTGCCGCAGTTCGCGCAACAGCACTTGCGCATTCCAGACCCCGGCCTGAAGCCGTTCCCGCAGATATGGTTTGAACGGCTCCAGTTTGCTCACCGGAACCGGCCGCGGCCCGTACACCGGCCTTCCCTCCGGCTTCAACAGGTACTTCCGGATCGTCTTACGATCGAAACCGGTCAACTGACTGATTGCCTGATTGCTCAACCCTTCTCGTTTGAGCTCGTTGATCTCTTCCACGTCTTTCCCCCTGAACAGGTCTCGACCCTCCTCTGGTTCCCAGAGTTGGGGTTACACCACCCGCCCGAGGAGGTGGGGAATTTTCAAACGGCACTATGGGGATTTTTGCACCGGCGCTGACAGAATCCGCAGGTTGCGACACCAAAATAAAAAGCTACCCCCTGTCCGCCAAGCGCCCAAGCGGACGACCCCTAAATCGGGATCACTCTAACCTTGATGAATACCCGCGAGCGATCGCGCGTTGCGTGGCAGAGATGCCGGCTCCGATGATGGATTCTTCCCGCAAAGGACTGGCCACTCAGCTGTCATGGTGATGATCGGAGATCAGGAACCGAATGCTCCAAAGCAGACGCGCCAACGTCGGATTTAATTCAACGAATCCCGCTTGTAACGACCACTACCGTGCCGCAAACGGTTTTCCCCGCACGCTCGCGTAAACGGTGTCGAGGACACTCAGCGTGTTTATATTCGCCACCCTACCAACAACCATCGGATCGCCGAGGTATAGGACTTTGCTATCGCCGTCGGTGAACATCGGCCACCGAGCAAGGCCCGCGCTGTTCGGATTGCCAGACCTAGCAAAGTTAACCCAGTAGCTGGATACTTCCTCAGCCATTTTTCGATCTGCCTCGCTCCCGTGCCAGGGCTCTTGATCCAGATGATCGAAGACATACCAGAGCTCGGCGAAATGGCTCGCGTTCCAACCCTCATACACTGACCCCAGCGGGAACGGTGGCTTTTGCCTAAACGAGTAATAGTAGACACGGTTCTTCCCAGTTCCGGCTTGTAGTCTTTCCCAGGCCCCATGTCCCAGCCGAAGCGGAAGTCGCGCTCCAGGTCGAGCCGCGGCTGTCTCGCATCTGCGTCCGTCACGTGGGGATAAGCTGGGATAAGAGGCGCCGGTACTTGGCAGAAGCTGCGCTCCAGATCGCTCTCAAATGTGGCGGCCTTTACGTGAGCGACATCGACTAACGAGCGCGCTTCTTCCGCGTTGGAACCTATCAGCAGCGGGACATCGTTCTGCTCTTCCGAACTGAACGCTTCGTAGGGCGAAGCCGGAAGCACATAGGGTTCGATCACCGGTGGCAAATGCCGCCAGCATTGCCGGTAAGCTGGCTTGCGGTGAGACGGCGTAATTCCTGAAGCGAGGCTGCACCCAGCAATAAGGCGTACTTTTCCCCAACGCGTTCCGCATTGGCCAGCAGGAACTTTGGCGCCAGGTGGAGCGGGTCAAACAGTCCGCCGCTCTCTCCAATGGCCCGCTGAAACAGGCCTTTCGCAAGCGCGGGGAGGCCATCAGAATGCTGACCGATATCGCTCCGGAGGATTGACCGGCGATGGTTACGCATTTCGGGTCGCCGCCAAACGCCGCAATATTCTTCTGAATCCATTCGAGTGCGGCGATCTGGTCCATCAAACCGTAGTTCCCGGATGAGTGATGCGTGGACTCGCGCGTCAACTCCGGATGCGCGAGAAAACCGAGCGGGCCAATTCGATACGCGATGGTGATCACGATTACGCCCTTGTGTGCGAGCCGGTCGCCCCAATACAAAGGCATCGAAGCCGATCCGTTGATATAGCCCGCCATATATCCACACGATCACGGGAAGGTGCTCGTGCACGATCTTTGCCGGCGTCCAGATGTTGAGGTAAAGACAATCCCCACTCACCTTCCGTGGCGTCTCGCCTGGCATGGACACCCCCCTTGCATGCACGCCGGAGCAAAGGCATCCGCGTTACGGGTGCCGGTCCACGATGGGACCTGTGCCGGAGGGCGCCAACGCAAGTCGCCGACTGGCGGGGCATCAGGCTATCGCATTGGGGCCGCCAGAACATATGTCCCGTGAATCCTTGCCGATTAGTTCGTCGACGCATCTGCAGACGTCGAACGTCTACCGGGTTCAACGGGCTTTAATTACAATTACGGTCGCGTGAGCATGGAAACGGCGCCCAACTGCATCTCAGCGATACCCGTACATAGCAATGACCTGGAGCGAATATCACGAATCTACCAAGGACAGCCTTGAATTGCTGAAGCGAGCGCCGCATCTCCTCGATTGGGCGAACATGCCCGATCCATTCCGCAATTATGAGGGCGCGGCGGTATTGGACCTTCCCGCCGAACCGCCCGCCCCTGAAGTGCCCGCTCTCGCGGTGCTTAATGGTGTCTCGGGTGCCACTTCGGCCGGGGACGGTGCGGCCTTTCTTTCCCAACTGCTGTTTTATTCCGCTGCGATTAGCGCGTCCAAGCGCGCTTCGTCCACCGGGGATTTATACGCTTTACGCGTGAATCCATCGTCCGGTAATCTGCATCCGAGTTTCACTTCCTGACACGTGGCCTGAACGCGTGGCCCGACGGGCTCTATCATTACCGTCCCTCTTCGCACATGGCTGAGCAGCGTGCGCTGGGTGATCTCAACTTTAATTTGGCCGACAGCGACAGCTCCGCGCCGGTCGTGTTTGTGCTCACTAGCATTGCGTGGCGCGAGGCGTGGAAGTACCGCGACCGGGCATATCGTTACTCGACATTGGGCATGCCTGGCAGGCGCTCGCGTTAGCCGCACAAGCCATTGGATGCTATGCCTTTGCGTTCGGCCATTTTCGCGACGATGAAGTCTCCCGGTCCTGCGGCCTCGAATCGGACAAGTGGCCGATGCTCATTATCGAGCTGCGCGGCGGGTCCATTCCAGTCGCCGAACGACAAGCCTGTCAGCCCGTTTGGAATAGCGGGCACGCGAACCAGATTTAGATAGAGACAATCGCTTACCCACGTATTGAAGAGATTCACACGGCGACGAAACTCAACCAGCACGCTCATTGCAGCATTCCGCCGCGAGCCTTCTTCCACTGGCTCCGGAGAAGTCAAGCTGCCATGTACCGCTTCATCTCAGAGGGCCTTTGGCGAAGTAGCCCGAAGGCGGCGTTCGGCGCTCAACTTCCAGGGCGGAATGCACTCGATTACATTGCCGCAACTCTCCGCAATCCTCTCGGTCGCAAGCCGGCCATTCTCTTCTGATTTCGCCGGTGCACGTTTTATCCAGTTGTATCTGTACGCCCATCGTATCGACGGGCTGCAACCCGGTGTATACCGGCTGTGGCCTGATCGCGCTGAGTTGGAGCAGATCAGGAGTGGCGAGCAGCGCGTTCCCGCCGCCGGTCTGAGCCTTGGGCAGGATCTCGCGGGTAACGCATACGTCGCCTTCTCGATGATCGGCGATCTCGAGCGTGCCGTTCGCGCCCATGGCGATCGTGGTTACCGCTATGTGCATTTTGAAGCAGGCGCTATCGGTCACCGACTCTATCTCGCGGCAGAAGCATTCGGGCTGGCGGCAACCGGCATTGGCGCGTTTTACGACGAAGAGGTGCACCGCCATCTCAACATCACCTCCAAGCAGGGACAGGTGGTGTACCATTTCGCGATCGGTTATCCGGTTCCCGATTCCCGGCTTTCGGCATAAGATCGCGATGGTGGGCATCCTGGTAGGTGGCGACAATCACTTCATCGTTCGCGGTCTATTGCCCGATGGAGATTACTCGCAGTTCCTCATTCAAAGTGGAGCCACAATACCGGCCCCTCTCGGCCGGTAGGAGATCATCACGGGCGAGCTCAGGGGAATCGCTCAGGCTAACAGCCCTGTAGCCGGAACTTGAACCAGGATGTTGGTAATGTGGCCAAGTTTACGGAAGACTGCGATGTCGGCATCGACGACAACACCGCTCATGGCTCTTCAAGCAGATGGAAGTGTATGCGGCCAAGGAGTGTCCATTCACGCGATGGCTTGCGGTGAATTCTGATGCTCCCTTTTGGTTAACAACTCGACTTTACGATAGAGTCGTCGGCATGACCGTGGGGCACAGCAAGGCGACTATTATCAGCATGGCTGTGGTGGCTTCGGCTGCTGCAACGTTGCTGCATGAGGGGATGGGCCACGGCATGATTGCATGGCTGAGAGGTGACGTCGTGACGGAGCTTACTAGCAACCACCTCTCGACTTTGCGGTCGGACCGTTGGGTTGAAGCAGGTGGAACCCTTGTCAACCTTATTGCCGGTACAGCCTCTCTACTGCTCTCGCACGCTGTCGGCCGTCGGGCGAATTTCCGTTACTTCTTCTGGATTTTAGCCGCATTGAATCTTCTCCCGGGGGCCGGCTATTTTGTTTTTTCAGGGATCTTCGGCTTTGGCGATTGGCAAGAGGTAGTCCGCGGCTTATCGCACAAGGGCGCACTTCGAATCGCCATGACGATCTTTGGCGCGGCGTTGTATGTGTCCGTTGTGCGCCTCCTCGCGGTAGCGGTCAGCCCTTTTTGTTCACAACGATCGACCTATAACACCGTAGGACGGCTGCCCTACTGGGCCGCGTGCATCTTTAGTTGTGCTGCGGGCGCCTTCGACCCGCTGGGACTGAAGCTCTTCCTTGTCTCGACGGTTCCTGCGGCGTTCGGCGGGTCCTCAGGCCTGATATGGGCCAACAGTCTACTCCCATCTAAAAAGGCAGAATCCACACTGCTGGTGTGCCGACAGCCGATTTGGTGGATCGTCGCTGCCGTGCTTGGGTTATCATACATCGTTATCCTGGGACGCGGCATACGATTCAAGCACTAGGGCCGGTTAACGAATCCACCGCGTATCGGTTATTTGGGCGGCCAATCAGTGCACCGCAGGATGATGGGATCTGGGAGTCCGCAGTAGATCGCCGTAAAAATAGATCCACTGCAACGGCGATGTGACGATCTGACAATCAGCCGTTCAGCCAGGGCGATCACCCGCCACGCGCCGAGAGTGAGATCGCGAATGCTGTCGTGTTTCTCGCTTCGGATGAGGCAGCGTTTACGGTCGGGGCAGAGTTGCTGATCGATGGTGGGATGAGCCTCTAAAATTCAAGGCCAGTACTTCGAACCGTCGAAAGACAGGTTATCTT